>JADJVV010000013.1 GCA_016710435.1 Hyphomicrobiales bacterium
GAGGCAGAAGTCTCCCGTCAAGACGTCCGCCAAGAAGAAGGCGTCGGCTGCGAAAGGCGAGGACAAGCCGCTCACCGCCGCACAGAGACTCGACGCGATAGGAATAGATGCGATTTGCGAGCGATTGACTGCAGGAGAGTCGCAGAAAGCAATCGCAAACTCATTGGGGATTTGGGCGAGCCACTTCGCGGAATGGCTGGCTGCAGACGAGGAACGTTCCGCCCGCGCGCGCGAGGCCCGTACAATCTCAGCGCGGCACTGGGACGACCAGGCGGAAAGTGTTCTGCTTGAGGCAGATGAAGACAAGCCAGGGTCGATTGCTAAAGCCCGAGAATTGGCGTCGCATTACCGCTGGCGCGCCTCGAAGTACGCCCCGAAGGACTACGGCGAAAAGCTGGCCCTCAGTGCTGAAGTGACGGTGCAGACGATGACCGACGAGCAACTGGCCGCGAAGGCGGCGGCGTTACAGGCCAAGCTCGGCATTGGCAACGCGGGAAATTGATAGCAAAAGTATGTGTTTTTGTTGTCGAAGTTGGAAATCATGAGCGAATTGGCCGAATACGTTGATTTGCTAGAAGAAATGGCCCGGCGCAAGGCCCGGCGTAAAATCTGGACGTACTTCCCGGAAACTGGACCGTTGCGGCGCGAGCTTTACACAAAGCATCTGGAGTTCTTTCGTGTCGGCGCAAAGTACAGAGAGCGCTGCGCAATGTGTGCCAACCGGATCGGCAAAACGGAAAGCATGGGCGGGTACGAGACCGCATTGCACCTGACAGGTCTGTACGATTCTGTTGCGCCGTGGTGGGAAGGTGCTCGATTCGACGGCCCGGTGCGATTTTGGGCGTCAGGCAAGACCAACGAGACAACCCGCGACATCATTCAGGCAAAGCTGTTCGGTGAAGTGAAAGGCTCCGGGCCGACGAAGCGGGTAAGCGGGACGGGGCTTATCCCCGGCGACATGATCGAGGACTTGACATGGAAGGCGGGGGTCTCTGACCTGATCGACACGGCGCGTATTCGCCATGTGTCTGGCGAGCTATCTACGGTCGGCCTCAAGTCGTACCAGCAGGGACGAGGTGCTTTCGAGGGGACCGAGCAAGACGGCATATGGCTTGACGAGGAGCCGCCTTTGGACATCTATGGCGAGTGCCTGATACGCACCGCAACGACTGACGGGCTGGTATACATCACATTCACCCCACTTGATGGGGTAACAGAGACGGTAATGCAGTTTTTGCCGGGAGGAATCGGCAATGCCGCAGGTTAGCGAGAGCAAGTATCTCGTCACGGCCGGTTGGAACGACGCACCACATCTGGACGAGAAGACAAAGCGCGAGTTGCTGGCTTCGACGCCCGTCTATCTGCAGAAGGCGCGTTCAGAGGGAATCCCGGCGCTCGGGTCCGGGGCAATATTCCCGGTCGATGAAGCGACCATTACCTGCGATCCGTTCAAGATTCCGGAGTTCTGGCCGCAGATCATCGGCCTTGACTTCGGGTGGGATCACCCCACGGCCGCGGCGAACATCGCATGGGACCGCGATCTGGATGCGGTCTATATCACGGCCGTCTATCGCAAGTCGGAGGAAACTCCTGGCGTGCATGCGCTGTCGATCAAGCCGTGGGGAGCGTGGAAGCCTGTAGCGTGGCCACATGACGGCTTGCAGCACGATAAAGGCAGCGGGGAGGAGTTGGCTGCCCAGTATCGTAAGCAGGGGCTCAACATGTTGAGAGAAAAGGCGACGCACAAGGGCGGCGGCAACGGCGTAGAGGCTGGGCTGGCCGACATGCTTGATCGCATGACAACTGGCCGACTCAAGGTATTCCGAACCTGCACCGAATGGTTTGAGGAATTCCGGTTGTACCATCGAAAGGATGGGGTAGTCGTGAAGAAGCTCGATGACGCGATCAGCGCATCGCGCTACGGGATCATGATGCTGCGCAAGGCAATCGTGAAGCCAGCTGAGCGGCGGGCAACTATCAATGCCATCCGCGCCTTCGACAGAGACACCGGCGTTTAGCAAATCTGCCGACCGAATCACCCAGAAGCCGCTCGATGCGGCTTTTTTTATTGCTTGGAGTCATAGATGGCAATCCCAGTACAGACCGCTGACCCGGCCGGCGACGGCTCGATCATCAAATACACATGGACCTTGACGACGGCAGACCCGATCGGAGATGCCCTGGCGTTTCCGGCGTGGGCAGATCGTTGCTTTACCCTGACTGGCACTTGGGGCGGGGCGACCGCCGCGATACAGGGCAGCAACGGCAGCAACTACGTCACGCTGACCAATGGGGCCACCGGAGAGAGCGCGACAACGACGGTCGATTCCGCGATTACCCCATTCGAGGGCGTGCTCTATGTGCGTCCGAACCTTACCGTTGTCGGCGTTGGCGCGTCGGTCACGGTTATCATCATCGCGCGGCGATCCTCGCCATTGCGCACCTGACGGGAGACCCGCAATGGCTACACCGGTTAAGATTTTCGATTACTGCGAGCAGCTGGCAAAAGGCGTGCATATTTGGGGCACGCACACCTTCAAGGTGGCGCTGACGAACACCAGCCCAGCGCAGACCAATACCGTGCTGGCAGACATCACGCAACTGTCCACTGGTGGCGGCTATACAGGCGGCGCTGGAGGTGGGCTGACGCTCGATACGGTGACCGTCACCGAGTCCGGTACCGGCAACCACGACATCGTGCTGACTATTGCCGACGAGGTACTCACGGCCACAGGCACTGTCGGCCCGTTCCGATACCTGTTTTATTACAACGACAGCGCGACATCGCCCGCCGACGCGGGGATTCTTTACTATGATCACGGCTCAAGTGTGACGCTCGCCAACACCGAGACATTCACGGCGGATCACGACGCCACGAACGGCCTGTGGAAACTCGTCTGATGGGCGCTAGCGTACCGGGCCTGTATGGCGATCTGACCTCGCGGCTATACGCAAAACAAGTCCGCGAAGTGATCACCAATGGACACCTACTAAAGATCGTCACGTCAGACAACTCCGAACTGACTATCGCGTGGGTAGATGGCGAGGGCCGCCCGATCAAAGGTCATCCTGTAGTCGTCGAGAGCGGAGCTAGGCTCAAGGCAGAGGGCATTAAGGACGTGATGTATCTTCCCCAAATTCGCACACGAGGTGAAGCATGAAACCGCAAGCAATGACAATCGAAGCCGTGGCCGCGCAAGATGCCAAGGTAAATGCAATGACGTGGAGCGACATGGTGGCGCGCTACGATCTACTCAACGCCGTTGTCGAGGCGACTTACGCGAAGACCGCACCGATCCAGACGAAACTCGACGCGGAGAACGCAAGGGCAGAGTCGGCGCGCATCAGGGCAGTTGAACTGGCAGACCAGATCGAGAATATCTGGGGCGCCGACTGGATCGCCACGAAGCGCGAGATCGGCCTGATTGCCAAGCGCATGGCGGTCGCCAAGAAGCTCAATCTCGCTCCGGTCGCGTGATGCTCGATCGCCTGTTGTGGCGTAGTGCGGCGAGCGCGGCCTATACGCTCGCCGTCGTTGTTCTGTTCGCCGTGTGCGGGAGTGCGCACGCGACCAATTATTTCTCGTGGGGCGCTGAGGGGATCACTGGCACAAACAAGCCCCTCTATGGCTCGCAAGGCTACGATCCTAATTCGGTAGTCCTGAAATCAAATACCACAATCGATTGCGCGGTCAAACATAGCGGATCGTGCTCGATGCGCATCACTGTTAATGGGTTGGGCACCAACGAAACAGTCGGGCTAGACCCTGCATCATACCAATACTTCCCGACGCAATTTGCTGGGGCAGGTCGATATTATCGCTGGTGGTGGCGAATTGACTCTGGCTTTGACTGGGGGGACGGATCCTCGAACCGCAATCCGAGGATGAAGGCTGGCCGATGGAACGTTGTGGCGGATGGCAACAATCGGCAGTTTTTCACCGGGGTTGTTGCGGTAGATGGCTTTGGCCCGGTTGAATGCGATGCTCCTGCCACCAACACGCCAGGGGGGCATTACGGGGTCTGCCTGAAAAATACAGGCGCGGCGATAACAGACAGCACCGTTATAGCGCCATTCGATATGAATACGATGGCCGACAGTCAATGGCATGAGTACATCGTTTATATCAAAGCTAACACGAGCGTTAGTTGCACGGCGGGGACGAATTGTGATGGTCAATTCAAGGTGTGGATAGACGGATCTCTGGTCAGCCAACATCTTAATTTCCGCCTTGGCGATAATGACGGACAGTTCTACGACCACTATCCGGCGTGGATGATTTCGCCATATGTGCAATTCGAATCATCCTATTCTGCTGGTGGAACATGGTATCTAGACGATTTCTCGACAGACGACACTTGGAATAGCACGTTCGGGGGTGGAGACACCACGGCGCCGACAGGCGTAGCGGTCACCGTACCCAGTACCGGCGCGACAGTCAGCGGCAATCAAACGGTCAGGGCAACATGCACGGACGAAACTGCGGTTGCAAACGTTCAGATGTTGCTGGATGGGTCAAATCTCGGCAGCGCAGACACGAGCAGCCCTTACTCGATCACGTGGGACACGACGACGGCAAGCAATGCAAGCCACACTCTATCCGCGCGCTGCACCGACACCAGCAGCAATCAGACGACTTCTTCGACTATCAGCGTCACGGTCAGCAACATAGGGGCGCAGAGTCGCCGGACGTGGATATGGTGCGACGACTTCGAGACGGACAAGAGCGCGTCTTGGTGGGATTCAAACGGCTTCGGGTCTAGCATGGTGCGGTCAGCCGGAAATGGAAACCCTGGCTATTCGCTGCGCGCAACCTTTCCGAACACGACAGGATCGTCACAGGCTGGCGACTGGAAGGTTATGTTCGGAGACACGGACCCGGACTACTCTCCGAACGTTAAGTCGAGCACCGATGTCACGGAGATTTACTGGCGTGCGTACATCCGAAACTCGGCGAACTGGCAGCCGGACACCGGCTGGAAGTTGGCTCGCGCTGTCGGTTGTTTCGATAGCACCGTGGTTCCTGCAGATCACTACTGCCCGAGTCAATCTTTCTCGGCCCATTGGTGGTCTGCGCCTGGATCTAACTCGCCTCTGCTATCGGTTGATCCGGCATCGGGTGTGAGCGGCTCCACGGTTGTTGCCGATAATGAATGGAATGATTTCGCAAACTACTCCTGGCTTGGGCAGGTAAGCGGCACCACTCAAGTTATGAGCGCTGCGAAAGCCAACACATGGCAGTGCATCGAGGGGCGCGTCAAACTCAATACGCTTGGGGCGTCAGATGGCGTGCAAGAATTGTGGGTAGATGGTGTGCTGGAAGCTCAAGCTACAGGATTGAATTTGCGCGGAAGCTATGCGGGCGCCTACAACGGCATCAACCTTATGTCGTTTGAAAACTTCGCTAACTCCGGTCTAGCGATAACTGGCCGCTACCGCGACTGGGATAACGTCGTCATCGCTACCGACCGCGTAGGGTGCGCATTGGCAGACAGTGGCGATACTACCGCGCCGACCGTTCCAGCTAGCCTATCCTGCCCGTCCTCGACTACCACGGGGATTACCTGCACATGGTCTGCATCGACAGACGAAATAGGCGTCACGAGCTACCCGCTTGAGCGTCGCTCACTCCCCGATGGCGGGGCATGGACGCAGATCGCCGCACCAGCAGGCACGAGCTACGCCGATACGGTTCCAGCTACAACTCGATATGAGTATCGTGTCAGTGCGAGAGACGCCGCAGGCAATCAGTCTTCGCCCAGCACCTCTGCGACAGCCACCTCGCACATTAATCTATCCTTCGGATACGGCGTCAATTTGCCGTTGGAATTCAGGAATGGGGCTTGGGATTCCACGCAGAGGGCACAGGCGCTCGATGCAATCGCGTTCATGTGCGGATCGACATGCTGGGTTCGCATGGACGTAACGCATTCGACAGTCGAGGCAACGCAGGGCGTCTATACGTGGTCTGAGTACGACACGCGAATAAACGAGATAAAGGCTCGCGGCTTCAAGATTCTGCTGATGCTTGGCTACTCGCCGGCGTGGAATCGTGACGTGGCATGTACGAATAGTAACGCCATGCCGGTCAATGGTGCTGCGTTCGGTGCGTTTGCCGGAGCGGCGGTCGCTCGATTCACTCCGGATGCCGTCGAGTTCTGGAATGAGCCAAACTCTCTAGGCTTCTCCTGCCCGGCAGTCAGCGCGACCAATTATTACGCTAAGGTGCTTGAGCCAGGCTACAACGCGGTGAAGTCTGCGAGACCGCAGACGGCAGTCATAACCGCCGGGACAGGTCCTACCGTCGATGCGCCGGCTGCCTGCTCTCCTGGGTCTGCTTGCACCGAGTCTCGACGGCGATGGGTTATCTGGTAGACCTATACGCCATTTCCGGCGCTAAAGAGCATTGGGATTGCATCGGCCATCACCCATACACCAATAGCGCGCAGCCGCCCGGAACGGCCTACGTGAGCGGACTCGGAACCGGGTGGATGCAAATGGAGCAATACACAGGGACATCGCTGCGTACCGCGATGACAAACAACGGGCAGTCGGCGCTAAAGATATGCACGACGGAATGGGGCATTCCAACTGGCGGAACGGGCAACATGGGATCAGTCAGTACGACATTGCAAGCTGATAGCTGGGTGTCGTCCGGCTTTCCGATCCTCGCCGGAAAATCATGGGCTGGCCCTAGTTTTTGGTACGTCTTGACAGATCGATGCGCAACGGCGGCAAGCGAGGAGTGCTGGTTCGGCCTATTGCAACAAGACATCGTGACGAAAAAACGATCCTTCGGTGCGTTCAAAGCACTCGCCAACCCGCTGGCTGCGCCTGGCCGCGACAAGTTCAGGCCGCGCTAAATGGCAATCAATCCCGTACAAGGTAAATCGAATCAGGACTTCACCGGCGGAGGCATTGCCACGCTTGTTACGACGCTAGACGCAGCGGTTACTTCAGGGAGCCTCGTAGTTGGGCATGGCACGATTGGCGGAAATATCACCGACCTTTTGTTGGTGGACAATCAATCGAATTCGTATACAAGCAGCATAGTCACGACTTATGATGCCACCAACGGCCAGACCGCATTCCGGTTTTACAAAGAGAATGTCACCAACGCTCCGACTATTTTCACTCTCTCCCGATCTGGCGGAAATTTCAATTACGCCGAGCTGACCGTCGAGGAGTTTTCCGGTGTTGCAACTTCGGCGGCACTTACCGGAACGCCGGCATTCAACACGCAGAATTCCCCCGGAACCGGAACGGATGCAATCACCTCGACCAATACGACGCCTGCCGTCAACGGCTGCCTGATATACGGGTTCACGCAGAATGACGGCGGTTCAACGCTGGCGAGCGCAGGCACCGGCTATACGAGCGGCGTATCGAACGCCACCGCTGCGTGCCGAAGTGAGTACAAGATACAGGCAACGGCTGCGGCCGTAGCTGCCACCTTCACCGTTGCTGCGAACGAATCACACATTACCGGCGTGATGGCGTTCAAGCCGGCTTCCGGCGGAAGCGCAACGACAACCGTCGAGTCTGCCAGCTACACCCACACACCGCAGGATGTCGGAGTAAAAGCAGGATTCTCAGTTACCGCAGATAGCGCCTCTTTCGCTTTCTCTCCGCAAAACATCGGCACGGCAAAAGGCGGCGCCGCATCGATGCTTGCCGCACAAGCGTCCTTCGCCTTCACGCCGCAAAATGTCGGGACTAGCCGGACGCGAACCGTCGATGTCACATACCTTCCGGTACCAGGAAACGAAGGCTATCGAATCGAGTGGGATAGCAATTCCGGTGCGCCGTATGCCAACAGCGCCGAAGTCGCAACGGATGTCCTGACCTACGCGATAACCGGACTTGCAGAGCGCACGACGTACTACTGGCGCTATGCTGCGCTGGTGGCCGGCGTGCCGCAATCGTGGGCGACCGAGGAGGTCTTCACGACAGGAATCGATCCGCTGGAGGCAGAGAGCGCCTCTTACGCCTTCACGCCACAGGACGTCGGCACGAGGTCTGCTGCGATTTCGACAATTGGATCGGCCTCTTTCGCTTTCACGCCGCAGGACATTGCAACCAGCAAAGGGACCGGCAACATTGCCATTACGATCGAATATGCCGGCTACACTTTCACGCCCCAGAATGTGGCAACGAGCGCCGGGTATCTTGTAGCGGCCAACAGCGCGTCTTACGCATGGACACCGCAGTCTGTCGGCACTAGTTCTACCGGGCAGGAGCATCAGTTCTCAGGCGCATGGCGCGTCGGCAGTTATCGCCGGAGACATGGGCGCTAATGGCATGACAATCAAACGGAGCAACATGGATGGCTGGTGGCCCGGGGGGGGGGGGGGGGGGGGGGGGGGGGGGGGGGGGGGGGGGGGGGGGGGGGGGCGGGGCGCGGGGGCCGGGGGGGGGGGGTCCCGGGGGGGGGGGGCGGGGGGGGGGGGGCGGGGGCGGGGGGGGGGGGGGGGGGGGGGGGGGGGGGGGGGGGGGGGGGGGGGGGGGGGGGGGGGCGGGGGGCGGGGGGGGGGGGGGGGGGGGGGGGGGGGGGGGGGGGGGGGGGGGGGGGGAGGGGGGGGGGGGGGGGGGGGGGGGGGGGGGGGGGGGGGGGGGGGGGGGGGGGGGGGGGGGGGGGGGGGGGGGGGGGGGGGGGGGCGGGGGGGGGGGGGGGGGGGGGGGGGGGGGGGGGGGGGGGGGGGGGGGGGGGGGGCGGGCGACGGTAGGCGCGCGGCGCAGAAATGGGCGGAAATGATGACTAATAGGATGCGCCGATGATCGATATGGAACAAGAGTCGCCAGTCCGCACGGAACAGAAGAATATCGAACGATTTGCGGCGCTGTCTGCGATCGTGCGTGAAAAGCGTGACGAGGCGATCAAGTACAGGCAACAGTCCGGGGTCGAAGAAGAATGGACGCTCGCCGAGGAGCAATACGAAGGCATCGACGACGCCAACCGCGGCACCAGCAATGCCGCCACACGCAAGCCGACGTCGATGTCTGGTGGGTTGTTGAAAAACTCAGACAGCAAGGACGTCCGATCAACGCTGCTGCTCAACATCACCTATCCCTACACAAATTCAGCGACGGCCCGCATTGCCGACATGCTGCTGCCGCAGGACGAGTTGAACTACGGGGTTGAGCCGACCCCGATCCCTGAACTCGATGCCGCGCAAGACAATACAAGCCCTCTGGTCGATGACTACGGACAGCCGATGATGCGCGGTCCGGATGAGGAGGAAGCCGCGCGGGGAATGCAGGGCCAGGTGCAAATGACCGTTGCCGATGCTGCGAAACAAGCGCTTGCGAAGGCCAAGGATGCCGCTAAAGCAGCAGAGCAACAAATCAACGATTGGCATATCGAGAGTGGATTCGTTTCCGAACAGCGCAAGCTAATCAAGATGTCCGGCAAGCTTGGCGTCGGGGTATTGAAAGGGCCGTTTCCGATAAAGCGCAAAGCCGCAAAAGTCGTCATGTCTGAGATGGGCGCGCAGCTGCAGATCAGCGTCAAGGTTGCGCCAGCCTCGAAATGCATTAGTCCGTGGAACCTCTATCCCGACCCGGCCTGCGGCGACAACATTCACAATGGGTCGTTCATCGTCGAGCACGATGAGATTACCCGCAAACAACTGCGTGACTTGAAAGGTGTCGATTACATCGACGCCGAGATCGACGCCTGTTTAGAAGAAGGTCCGCAGGCATGGTCCTCGACAGACTCGACGAGCAGCCGGCGCGATGGAATAAACGACAAGTCGCTCTACGACATCTGGTACTTCTACGGCGACGTTAAGCGTTCAGACCTAGATGCGGCGCGGACGCTGCACCATGCCACGGATGAGGATGTCGATAGCGACAGCGAGGAAGGAAAGGAACAGCCTGACGGCGACGATTACGTCTATGTTCAGATCACTTTGGTTAACAACCGCGTCGTTAAGGTCATCGAAAATCCGCTGGATTCCGGAGAATTCCCCTACGACGTGTTCCCTTGGTCGGAGCGAGCGAACTCATGGACAGGTTACGGCCTGCCACACCAGATTCGCGCGGCGCAGAAAATCGTCACGGCAGCAACCCGGCTGATGCTCAACAACGCCAGGCTGAGCGCGGCGTTGCTTCTCGGTATCAAGCGGGGAGTGATCAATCCAATGGACGGATCGTGGGACATTAACGGCGACAAGATTTTTGAACTAGATGAAGCCGCGGACGCCCAGTCGATCCGCGATGCAATGCATGTGTTCGACATACCTAGCAAGCAGGTCGAATTACAAAACATCGTCTATTTCGGCCTCAAAGTTGCGGAAGACACAACCGGACAGCCGATGCTAATGCAGGGGCAGATGGGGCAGGCGCCAGATACCGTAGGCGGCATGGAGATTCTTTCCAACAACGCAGGGGTTGTCCCGCGCGACAAGGCGCGAACCTTCGACGAATCTATTATCGAGCCGCATATCAATCGTTACTACGAATTTCTGATGATGTACTCGGACAACGACAAGGCCAAGGGTGACTTCCAGATCAAGGCGCGCGGCTCCGCGGTTCTTGTGGAGCGGGCGTTGCAGTCGCAAGCCATCCTGCAGATGGGCGCTCTGGTGCAGCAGGAGCGCAATCCATTCCGCGTATCTCCGGACAAGTGGTTCGCAGAGATGGCGCGATCGCAGCGCCTCGACCCAAGCAAGTTCCTGTATGACGACGAGGAATGGAAGAAGATCAGCGAGCAGCCTGCACCATCCGCTCCGCAGATCGAAGCGGCGAAGATTCGCGCGCAGGTCGATACCCAGAAGATCAAGGCCGATACGGATCGCGATACCCAGTACGTTCAGGCGGAGACCGATCGCACCCAGCGCGAGCATGAAGCTCGCATGGCCGAGTTGAGCCTCAAGCTAGAACTGGCACAGCTAGATTACGCTTCGCGCCACCAGATGACGCTAGATGACGTGAAAGCCAAGCTGACGATGAAGTCGATGGATATCGTTGCAATGAAGGAACTCTCGGCAATTGGCGCGCCGGCAAATAGGTTGCCCAAGCCGCCTGTCGAGCCTCGTGGGCGAGCCCCTAGAGGACAGTCGTTTCAGCGATGAATCTTAACCTCACTGAGCACGAGGCCGAATCTACGTTATGGAAGAAGATTCGTGCCGAGATGGTCATCGAACTAGAGTTGTGTCGCCGCAAGAACGACGGCGAACTGGATGAAATCAAGACCGCCAGATTACGCGGCCGGATTGGAATGCTGAAAGAATTACTCGCCCCTGCCTCGCAGGCACGAGAAGGCGCTGCGCACGGCTCGTAAAGAGACGCCCGTCAGCACATCGCAATAGACCCGCTTCGGCGGGTTTTGTTTTTTGGAGACGCAGAATGGCAGACGTAGAAACACTGTCCGCAATGGAGCACGGGTTCGAGCACCAAGACGCCGATATGGCGCCGCTAGAGACTCCTGCTGAGCAGACAGAAGAGCAGCAAACCGACGATGCAACCCAAGAAGTCCAAACCGAGGAACCGGCCGCTACCGAGCCACCGGACCCGATCAAAGAATTCGAGGCAAGCATCAATCAACGGTTTTCCGACCATAACGAACAAGTGTTCGGCAAGGTCGGGCGCATGCTTGAGAAGCGCGACGCGAAACTGAAGGACGACATCAAGAAGGAACTGCTGGCTTCGATTCAGTCGCAAGCCCCGGAACTTTCCGACGACGACCTGAAGGAAGCGATGGCGGACTTCGATGAACTCGGGGTGTCCGAAATCGGCGGAGCTGTCGGCAAGGCGCTGAAGAAGGTCATGTCGCGACGCACTGCAACCCCATCTGAACCGGCCCAGCCGGCATTCGATGCCGAATCACTGAAGTCCGACTTCGATGCGCGCGTCACTGAGCGCGTCGAACAAGTCAGACGGGAAATGGCAATCGAAAGGCTGACTGAGTTGCGCGAGGACTGGACGGAAGTGCGGAATAGCGCCGGCTTCAAGCAGTGGTTTGTCATACAACCGGCCGACTACCAGCAACGTATCAATAGCTCGTGGAAACCCGGCGACGTGATTTCGGCGATCAACGCCTATGAGGCTCACGTCAAGAAAGCAACCTCCAAGAAACAAGACAACACGAAACGGCTCGACGCTGCCATTACACCGACCAAGTCTGGTGGGGTGGCGCTGCCAACCATGTCCGTGCTCGACGCAATGGAGTACGGGCTGAAAAACCCAAATTAGGAGTTAGATCATGGCAACAGGAATTCAGGTTTTTTCGACGCCGGAACAGCGCCGAGGCATTGTATTGGGGCAGATTCTTGCTCACGCTATGCCAAAGGAATGTCTCTCTAAGGTCGGCGAGCACTATGAGATGCCGACGAATCAGGGCGACACGATCAAGATGCGTCAGTATCTGCCGTATGGGGCAACTGTCACCAATCCGAATCAGTTTTTCGCCCACGGAACAGGGGATCGCGGCAATGCGCTTGCGCAAGCGCACATGACGCAAGAAGGTGTTACGCCGCCGCCCGATTCGCTCGACAAGCGTGATGTCACGGTCGTTCTGAATCAGTTCGACATTCTCTACGGTCATACCGACAAGACGGCGCTGCTCTACGAGGATGACATTCCGAAGCACCAGAAGAAGCAGGTCGGCGAGCGGATGACGCTGGTCCGGGAGATGGTCCGTTACGGGGCGACGCGCGCATCGACAAACCAGTTCTACGGCGGCTCCGGCAGTTCGCGCGGCACCGTGGCCGGACCCATTACCTTGGGTCTGTTGCGTTCTATGAAACGCGCGCTGCGCGCCGACCATGCAGAGCCGGTCAACTCGATTCTGCAATCTTCGGTTAAGTTCGGCACCGTTTCCGTCGACGAGGCATACAACGTCTATGGGCACACCAGCCTAGAAGCCGATTTGTCCAATCTGCCGGGGTGGAAGTGGGTGAGGGACTACGGGGATATTTCCAAGGCGCTGCCTGGCGAAGTCGGTTCCTGCGAAGGCTTCCGCTTCATTCTGCGGCCGGAATTCGTGCCGTATGAGGATGCTGGCGCCGCGATTGGTTCGACGGGTTGCGTATCGACCACAGGAACCTTGATCGACGTGTATCCGCTGATCGTGACCGGCGAAAACTCTTGGGGAGATGTTTCCCTGAGAGGCAATTCGTTCGACTACACCAATATCGCTGTCGGCACCAAGTCATCGGCGGACCCGTTCGGCCAGCGGGGTTATGTCGGCGCGATCTGGTGGGATGCTGCGGTTGTGACTAACAACGGCTGGATTGCGATCTGCAACGTCGGCATCTCGACGCTGTCGGCCTAAGGAGATTCTAATGGCTGCTGAAAAGCTTGCTCCACGCATCTCCGCGATGTCCAACTTAAACGATCAGAAGGAATTGCGCCCTGTGCTGGAGGCCATGATCAATGGCATCCGCGCCGTGTTAGCGATTCTCGACGCAGACGCCGGAGTTACCGCAACGAATACGGTGGCGACGTTCGACGCCGCCATCACCAAGACATAAGGAGTCATCATGCTGAACCAACAAAGCTTCACCGGCAACATGTGCATTGGAAAGGCCGGTCTTGCCGCCGGCACTACCACGACGCTTACCAGCGCCAACGCCATCACCTACTCGATCAACAGCGTTGCTTACGCCAAGGCGATCACTTCCAACGAGGCTACGCCGACCACAGATATCGTGACGGGGGCAGCCTTCGTGGCAATTCCGGTCGGTTCTGGCGCTGTATTCACCATCGGCCGCGATTCGGCGGGTGCGCTGAAGGTGGCGCAGAGCAAGATCGTGGTGCTCGACAGCGACGAGGACTTCCCGGCTGCCCCGCCGCAACTGGCCCGACTGCCGAATAGCTACACCACGATCGGCTACGTCAGCGTCAAGGTCGGTACAAGTGGCGCGGCATGGACGTTCGGGGCAAGCAACCTCGCCGGCCCGCCGACGGACGTTGACATCGACTATCAGGATGTCGTGTTCGCGCGGTCCAGCCCCTGGGCGCCGACCTAATCGCAAAAGCAACAGACGCTTTAACCCTCGCGGGCGCCTTCGGGTGCCCGCATTCTTTTGGAGATTCAGTATGGCTCGTATTAAACGCTCTTATGACGCAGGTGGAATGCAAATCGGGCAGGACGGGGAAACCGTAATCCCTGCGTTCGAGGATCCCGCCCCTATTGAGGTTGAGCCGGTCGACGGCCCGCGTAACAAGAAGTGGCTGGACGACATGGCGATGATGGAAGAATTCGTCACGATTCAGATTGACGCCGAAGAAAACGAATGGGCGGAAAACCCTGTTCAGGCCCCGTGTCAGGGGCGGTCCGTGTGGATCATGCGCGGGATTCCGACCATCATCAAGCGCAAGTACCTGGAGTCGTTGTTGCGGGCGAAGCCGATCTCCATGCGCACCAAGATTACCCCAGCGACCGCGACAGCCAACCCGGTCAATAGCGTCGTGAGGCGTACCGGATTGAAGTATCCGATCCATGTGATCGAGGACAGCAACCCCAACGGCTCGGCGTGGTTCCGCCAGGTTATCAACGAGGGCTGACATGTCCGCCATGTCATTCCTGCAACTCGCCCAGCGACTGCGCGAGAAGTGCCGCATCTCCGGCACGGGGCCGTCATCTGTTATTGGACAGACGGGCGAGATGCTGAGGGTGGTCAATTGGATCAATGATGCCTGGCTCGACATTCAAGAGGCTCGACCAAATTGGAAGTGGATGCAGGGCGACGTGATCTTCAATACCGTCGTCCAGCAGGCCACTTACACTCCAGCCCAATGCAGTGCCAGTGACATGGCTTCATGGGACTTCTCGCAGAGCTGGCGCATCTATTCGGGTTCGTCAGAAAACGAACAGTTCCTCGATGTCATTCCATATTCCGATTGGCGCGACACGTACATGTTCGGCTCGATGCGTACCTCCTACAGCCAGCCGGTCGCTGTTGCTGAAACCCCTAGCGGTGGGCTGGCGTTTGGGCAGATACCAGACGCTATTTACACGGTGGATGGAAAGTATTTCAAGGAGCCGTCGGCCTTGGTAAATAACGCCGATACGCCTGGAATGCCTGATAAGTTCCATCTGATGATCGTTTATCGGGCGATGATGTTCTATGCATCGAGCGAAATTGCGCCGGAAGTCTATCAGGAAGGCCTGCAGGAATTCCGTCGCATGATGTCCAGGCTCGAGCGCGACCAACTGGACCCGATCACCATCAGCGGGACGATCGCCTGATGCGGGCGCAAATGGTCCCCGTCAGGGTAGATACTCAGCACTTCTCGCTGGCCGGTGGGCTTGACATGGTGTCCGCTGCTACCTTGATAAAGCCCGGTTTTGTGCTCAGTTCGCAGAACTACGAGATAGACTCGGTGAAAGGCGGTTATCGCCGGCCGCCTGGCTATGAGCGTTACGACGGACAACCAGCTCCGAGTGATGCCTCGTATTGGCTGCTCATGGTCGATATCACTGGTACGGTGGCAGTCGGCAATACGATTACCGGGGCAACGTCGGCCGCAACCGGAAAGGTCTTGCAGGTCAACAGTGGAAGTCTTGTTCTAGGCCGGGTGACGGGAGTGTTCGCTCAGGGAGAGAGCTTCACGATTGCCGCTGTAGTGCAAGGATCTATCATCTCGGCTGCGGTGGAATCTGGCGCATCTTCTGTCGAAGACGACGCTGCGTATCGAGGGCTCGCGGCCGATGATCGAAGGGCCGATATTCTGCCACCGCCTGGTAGCGGGCGAATCCGCGGGGTATGGCTGTATCGAGATATGGTCTATGCCTTCCGCGACAACGCCGGCGGGACGGCTTGTGACCTGTGGAAGGAGTCGGCCTCTGGTTGGGTACAAGTGCCATTCCTCTACGAGGTCACCTTCTCGGCGGGAGGTGGCGCTACCCCAGCCGATGGCGCCACGCTGACTCAAGGCGGGGTCACGGCTACGATACGCAGAGTGGTTCGGCGGACCGGGGCATGGGGGGGTACGGCAGCCGGAACCTTCGTCATTTCCGCCCCAAGTGGCGGGAACTTCGCCGCCGGGGCCGCCACGGCAACAGGCGGGGTAACGATTACCTTGGCCGGAATCCAGACCGCGATCACCCGCCCGCCTGGCGGGCGCTACGAGTTCGTTAATCACAACTTCACCGGATCGACGGACACACTTCGAGTTTATGGCTGTGATGGGGTGGGAACGGCTTTCGAGTTCGACGGGACATATCTTGCCCCTATCCACACCGGCATGGCAACGGACGCCCCGAGTCACGTCGCCGCCCACAAGGGGCATTTGTTCCTGTCCTTCCGCGGCTCGCTGCAACACTCGTCGATTGGGTTTCCGCTTGAGTGGAGTCCTGTCACCGGAGCGAACGAGTTGGGGATTGGCGACGACATCACTGATCTATTGCCACAGCCGGGCGATGCCGGCGGCGGCGCGATGTCGATATTTTCGGTCAATAGCACCCATGTTCTGTACGGGTCGAGCGCGGCCGACTGGCAACTGGCGCTCGGTTCTCCCTATGCCGGGGCGGCTCCCTATACCGCCGAGTTCATCGGATCGGCTTTCGCCCTGTCTCAGCGGGGAATCCAACAGATTGCAGCAACCTCGAATTTCGGCGATTTTCAGTATGCCGCCGTCAGCGGAATAATTCAGCCACTCATCAATCGCTTGCAAGGAACGGCAACAGTATCCGCGGTACTCAAGGAGCGTAACCAATACAGGCTGTTCTTCTCTGACAATACGATTCTGGCCGTGACCGTTCTTGGAGGAAAGCCAGTCGGAATAATGCAACTGGACTACGGAAGACCTGTGCGCTGTTACGTCGCCGGCAACAAGAGCGACGGGCGGGAATACGCCTATTTCGGCTCTGACGACGGATACGTCTATCGAGACTTGGTTGGCACGTCCTTCGATGGCGATTCTATCGAATCATGGCTGAGACTGCCATTCAATCATTTCAATTCGCCAGAGCATACTAAGACATTCAAGAAGGCCGTGCTCGACGTGGTATCGGACGGACCCGCGTCGGTCCAGGTGACGTATGAGATGGGGGCGGGATCGGTGGAAGTCGATGCCGGGTCAGCCACCGATGTCCCGATCTATGGAGCCGGGGGATATTGGGACGAGTTCATCTGGGACGAATTCACATGGGATGGGCCGACCGTCAATCGGCTGGAAGTATCGCTCGACGGGACTGAAACTTCGCTGTCGATGATGTTCTACGGCAACAGCGCGACTCATCAGTCGTTTTCCATACAAAACATCGCATTCCACTACATTGTCCGTCGACTCAAAAGGTAGCCATGTCAAACGACTTTTTTAATTATGACGGCACGACCCCGCCAGCCCATACCCGTGGCTTATCGTCGGCAATCCGGGCCATCTACGCAGCCATCATGACGGCATTCGACAAGATGCCTGACATGACAGGCAACGCCGACGAATTAGTCGTTATCAACAGTACAGCAACTGGGCTGACATCTATCTCTACGTCCAGTCTGATCCTGGCCGCCACCCTGCCCGCGCAGACCGGCAATGCCGGGAAAGTTATAACGACCGACGGCTCCGCGGCGTCGTGGACAGAAACCCTGTCTAAAGTGCAGAACGGCGCGACCGATTTTGGGATATCGAACACTGATAGCGGCGGCGCGGCATTTGCTACAAACACCTTGACCACGACGGCCGGAACCCTCGTCACCAGGGCGGGAAGCATCTCGTCAGCCTACGGGGCATCGCTGATGTGGATCGGAACGGCAGGACCATTGACGATCGGCACATCCGGGCCGTCGGATGTCGCTATCACGGCAGGCAATACCGTCCGGACAGTCTACGCCTACGCCACTGGGGCGCAGACCCATACCGTCACGCCATCGGTCACCGGATCAGCGCACAAGGTTTCGGCCAGTCACAACAGCAACCAATACGCGATCATCGAGAATACCGACGCGGGGGCTTCGGCAGTCGCCGGGCTTCGGGCGTCCAGCAACGCCGGCAGCATGCGGCTCGAAGCGGCTTCGACGGCCTTGGGGGGATATGGCGCAAGCACTTGGGCCGGGGCCGGGAAATACGTGGCCGGAACACAGTCTGGCGGCGGTGATTGCGAGCTATGGACCAACGGCGTTGCGCGCGTTGTTGTTTCAGATTCCTCTGTCAATCTGACGGCAGGTCCAGGCGGTCTGTTTATCGGCGGACTGCGGACAATATCTGTCCTTGTGATTGGCAACAACGTGACTGGGGCGTCAATCTACTCCCCTGTGGCCCACGGCCATACGCGAGCGCCGGATATCATTATCCCATACGGAATTCTTAACGGGGCGACACAGGGTTACACCGCTGGGGACAAGGCATCCGTGTTGCTAAACATCGTCGGGACGCGGGCCAATGGAACTAACGTCTGGTGCCTCCAGCAGACTACGCCGCAAATCTTCCACGCCTCGACCGGGGTCGCCACAACGGTTGGCGCGGGCGATCTATCCATGCGCGTCACCTGCATCTGGCTATGATCAACGCGCAGGACTTTTCGACGATCGACGCGGCCCTCGACGCCGCCGAACAAGCCGGCGCTTCTGCGGTCTGGTTCCCGGGTGGCATCTACGACACGGCCGGATTTCGACTGCGCAGCGGCATCGATCTACGCGCAGACGGCAACGCGCTTATCCGCTGGACAGGCGGGCCGGGCACGGTGATCGACTCAGCGCACTCCGGTATCTTGCGCGACGCGGGAATCTCCGGCATCGACATTGAGTCGCGCGACGCGACGACGGCGATTGCCTGGCGCAGCAGCCTTGAATGCGAGCTGCGCGACGTGACCGTCAGGACAGACAGCCCGGCGCAAGTGGTGCTAGATATGTGCTGCAACGCCGACGGCGCCGCCAATGAGTGGGGCAACCGAAACAACGCCTACAACAACGTCGATGGCCTGCGCCAGCGCGGGCGCTGCGGTTCGCTGCTGCGACTCTCCGGCCTTGGCCCGCCAAACGGACCTCAGTCGGCGGTCACGACCTTAAATAGCTTTTGCAACATCAACGGGGCGGGAGTCTGCGGCACTGGCATCGACTTCGCTTCATGGGCAGACTCGAATCACTTCGACGGCATCACGCATCTCTACTTGATCGCCGACAACGCGGTCGGAATGGACTACAACAGCGGCGCGCCGACCGAAAACATGGGAGTCTACGCCAACAGCTTCGATCACCTGGCCGTCGATGCATTCGGCAGCTTCGCCGGCCGGATCGGGTTGCGGCTGAACAAGTCAGGCAGTCTGCGGATCGATCACTACTACAACTCCCCAGTCGCCGAAGGAGGAGACCTGATCATTAGTCCGCTGGCGGCTGGCTACAAGATCCAGCATATCGACCCGGCGACCGGCGAGTACCGGCTGATCGACCCTGCATGGATGCGGGGATATCTGTTCGAGTTCGCCGTCGGAGCCGATAAGATGATGATCGTCGACAAAGCCGGAAACACCATTCAGCGCGGCATCGCGCAAGTTGGCGCCGGGCTCGATACCGGGACGGCTGGACTCGAACTCGGGGGCTGGCGCACTGGCAACGGATACGCCTATATCGACCTGATCGGCGACACGACCTACGGCGACTACGGCTTTCGAGTGATCCGCAATCCGGGGCCGAACGGCCATACCCAACTCCTGCACCGCGGCAGCGGCGACATGGCGCTGCAGGCGCAGGACACTGGCCGGGTCACTCTGCGCGATGGTGACGGCGTGGTTCGGGTAGCGGTCAGCAAGGCCGGCGCCGGATTCAATGGGATGTCGCCCACCCGTCCTATCGTCAGCGGCGGAACCGTCAAAGACGCAATGCTGCGCGCCGCCTTGGCCCAGCTCGGTCTGATAATCAACGCATAGAGGCTTTCGACATGGCAAATGTAAGCTATACCGCCGAACAACTGATGCCAAAACCTGTCACGTCAGCCGTGCCAAAGGTCGATCCGACCAAGGCCGTCGCCGAGAAATGGACGGTCGACGACAATCAACTGGTCGAGAAACGCTTGCCCGGGCTTCTGTCGGCTGACAACCCGATTGTTCAGATGGGGCAGACGAAAGGACTGCAACAGGCAAATGCTAGAGGATTGCTCAACTCTAGCATGGCAGCAGAATCAGGGGCGAAAGCCGCCTACGATTACGCCATGCCGATTGCCACGCAGGACGCTTCGACCTACGCCAATTCCGCACGGGAGAATGCCAACCTAGGAACCGGGGTCAGCCAGGCCAACGCGCAACTTGAAACGTCGAAACAAGTTGCTGCCGGCAACAATGCGGCCCAACTGGCCGCCGCGGGAATTTCCGCGAGCAGTGCGCAGACTATCGCCAAACTCAATAGCGATACACAGATCAAGTTGCAGAAGATGGACGCCGAGAGCAAGCAGATTATGCAAACCTCGACCTTGGCAAATTCTACTTTCACCGGCGGAACCAACCTCTTGGCGCAAATCGCCGCTGACGTGAATATGGACGCCGAGAGCAAGCAGAAGATTTCCGACAACATCATTCAGACGATGGGAACCTCTATCAAGGTTATCTCATCGATCAACCAAGTCGACATCGGCAATCTGCTGAACTTCTGATGACATTCGCACTAGCAGGGCTACAGCAGGCATGGGGCACGCAGACCCAAGAGACCGCCACGCCTACGGACTCGGGCCAGGGCGAATCTGGATCGACTGATCTGATATCACTGCTTCCGCAATCCACTAGAACGGCATTACTCGCTGATAAGGATTACCAGTCCAAAATTGCGCCTGGGTCGTATCGCGAGCAAATGAACTTGAACATGGGCGACCAATTCGATTCATCTAGCTTGTCGGACCCTGACAAGTGGTGGGTCGGCTCGATGGGAACCAAGAGGGTATTTCAGTCAGACGAATTCTCCGACACAGACCGATGGGCGCCCGGAGCGATGCAAGCGGCACTCAAGAACGCGACCTACGACCCGAGGTATGGGATTCTGTACGACGTCAAGGATGTCGATCCGTATTGGATTCCAGAAGAGGTCTCGTTAATGGATAAGCTGATTCCGGGCCTGATCGTCGGGGCGGCAACCGGCGGCATTGGCAGTGGGATCGGCGCAGCGATTGGGTCTGGTGTAGCCGGGCAGGCTATCGCAAGCGGGGCATCTTCCGCCATGCAAGGTGGGTCTGGCAAGGATATCTTGGTCAGCGCCGCGGCCGGCGGGTTAGGTAGCGCAGCGGGCGGTGCAACGGGAAAAGCAACGGCGGACGCGCTGAAAGGGTCTGTCTCAACATCATTGGCAACACAGTTGGGAAAAGGCGCTGGCGCGGCAGTTGGCGCGGGGACGGCTAGCGCAATCCGGGCTGTCGGCGGGGGTGGGTCTTTCGCGGATGTCCTGCAGTCTGCGCTCTGGTCGGCCGGTGCGGCTGGTGCTGGCTCTGCCGTCAATGCGGGCGTGAGCGAGGTAGCCGGGTCGGAGACAGCTGGAAAGATTGCCGGATCGGTCACAAGCGGGCTGATCAATTCCGCCAAGCCAACTCAGGAATCGCAAAATTCGCAGTCAATCACGCAGAATGCGGAGACCACGACGACATCGGCATCAGGCAAGAAGCCTGTGTCGGTTTCCGACCTCTCGTGGGGTTGGCTGTCGCCAGCCCGCTAAGACACAAGGAGAAAGATAATGGCTGAATGGGAAAACCAATACTACCCGGCAGGGACGGGGCTGATCGATCAGCCGTCCGACACGGCAGAATGGACCAATACCATCTACCCAGCGGGGACCGGCGAGTCCGATCTGCCTGCGGCGCAAACAGGGGAGTCTATCGACTATTCATCGATTGCCCAAAGCCTCGGACTCGGCCTTGTGGATACGTTTCTGCCGAACTTCGACACGACGCTTGGCGCGACTTCTCAAACGGTTGGGCTGTATGACAACGTGACAGAAGCGCCAGGAACGAAAAGCTCTTGGGGCGATGTTATGAAGAACGCCTTCAAGTCCATCTCCGGAGACACTTGGGCAAAGATTCTCGGCGGCGCTGCTGCCGGGATGGGGCAAGCCTACATGAAGGGCAAGGAACTGGACATCCTCAAGCAGAACGCCGACACCTCGCGCATGAACGCGGACCTTGCCAAATCCAAAGACAAACGCGCGGCCGAATCTGCGAAGAACCTTGAATGGCGCATGGGCCTGATGGGAGCAAAGAAATGATGCAGCAGACGCAAACTCAAGCGCAACCGCCTCAAGGCGGTTTTCTTTCGCCGCAAGAAGGTGGAAAAACTCCTCCTCAAGATGGCGGGAATATTCCACCTAACGCCCCGCAGATGGACCCTGCCTTGAAGGAAGCCTTCCAGAAAGTCGTCATGGCGGGACTGAAAATTATGTACGCACCGCAAACCCGCGAGACGCTGGCATCTAGCCTGAGCCAAGATCAGCCGATCGCCGATGTCGTTGCATCGAATGTCGCCGGCTTGATGCGCATCATGGACGACAAGTCGGGCGGGAAAATCCCTCGTCAAGTGATAATCCCGGCGGCCGTGGTGCTGATGCAGGACTTGTTCAAGTTTGTCGCCGAGTCCGGAATTGCTCAACCGACCGAAGACGATGCGACGCAAGCCCTGCAGAAGTTGGTCGTAACGTTGGCGCAGACCTACCATGTCATGTCCAAACAGCCAGAACAGAGCGGCCCGCAAATGAACACTCAACCCGCACCGACTGGACTGATGGGAGCGCAAGCATGATGGCCGGACTGATGGGCGCCATTGGCGGCGCCGGGAAAGCGGTTGAAGATGTCGCTGATGCGTCGATCGCTTCGCGGCTTAAAATCGACTTCGAGCGGCAGATGACGGAAATCCTGCGCACTCGGAAAGAGGCAGAAACGGACCTCGCACAACGACTGCAAGTCTCTGGGGCCAACCAGCAGATTCGCGTCGGTCAGGCGGGAATCGATGCCAAGCGCGCCGACGAAACCGCTCAGGCAGAAAAAGTTGAAGGCGTTCGTCGTGGATTGATCGATGCGCACACAGGAGGAATGTCGCGCGATCTATACGGGGCCGATGCTCCGCCCAATACCGACCTGTCTGACGAGGAACGGCGGGCCTTTGCGCCCAACACCGAACAGATGGCGAACATCGACCTGCGGGCGGCCAGAGAAGCCGGCATCAGCGATAGCGGGCCGGTTAATCAACTGAACACGATAGAGAGCGCCAAGCAACGGGCTACCGCCAATGAAGCTCTGGCAGAACAAAAAAAGATCGATGCGGCAGAGCGCGAGCGCCACAACCGGCAGAACGAAGGCTTGCTTGGCATGCGTATCGAGGGGGCGAAGAAGGACAACACCGACAAGATCATCAAAGATGCAATGTCCCTTATCAAGTACGATTTCAAGGACGAGATGGGGCAAGAGGATACGGTCAAGCATTCGATTGCTTTGGGCTTGGCAAATCAAGCCGCGATGCAAGGGGCGAAAGCCGGCGAAATTGCCGCCAACATCTCCAAGGTGATGCCACGCGCTGACCAGCTTTTGGCCCAAGCAGACCCTGAGCAGATCAAAGGCAAAAGTCGCGCAGAACTGTATGAGATTGCAACGTCGATGGCATTGAAAGAAATGGTGGCGCAACGAGATGCAGCAAAGGGAGCGCCCGCCGCCGGCGAGATTAATGTCGTTACTACCAAAAAGCCCGCCGCTGCGCTCAACAAGAATGGAAACAACCCGCCCGCGCAGCCGCCAAAGGTTAAGCGACCTCAAGTTACGGCAGAGTCGCTTGAGGCGGCAGCCGATGACCCGGCAAATTGGAAGCCCCGCGGATTGTCGGATGAGTCGCGTAGCAAACAAGAACGCGCTCGACAGTTGTTCAGCGAACAAATCGACTCCATGTCGAAACGCGATGCATCGACGTTCATGAAGCAATACGGGCCGCTGCTCGATGCGGACCAAATTCGCCAATTGAACCGCAAGATTTCCGGGGGCTAAATGGCACTGGATATATCCCTGATCGCCGACGCCTTCGGGCTGTCGCGCAATGCCGGATCGTCCGATCTGATCGACTTTGCTCGTCAGGATGCGGAAGCTATCGGGATTGACCCGGACATTACCGAACGACGCATCAGGCTGGAGTCTGGCGGGCGGGCGAATGCCGTATCGCCTAAAGGGGCGTTTGGGCCATCGCAACTGATGCCAGCCACGGCGCGCGAACTCGCTGACCGTTATGGCATGGACCCGACCGACCCGCAGGACAACGTCAGGCTAGGGAATCGCTACTACAAGGAACTGCTAGACGAGTTCGGCACTGATGAATTGGCGGCGGCTGCGTATCAGGCCGGGCCGGGGGCGGTACGCCGCGCTGGTGGAATACCCGACAGGAATGACGGGAACCTGACGACAGCACAGTATTCGGCGCGAGTGACAGGAGGCGGAGGAAGTCGCGGGCTGATCGGGGCGCGTGCCCAGTCCGCTGACATCATCGACGCAATGGCGTCTTCGCTCAATCAAGACCTAAAGCCGTTCGCTCTGTTGAAGGATACAAGCCAAGAGGGGTTTGGCCCCGCACTGCATCGCGGATGGGAGCAATTCAAGACCGGCACGCAAGCGGGATTGAATGCGCTAGGGATGGTGGAAAACGAGACGCTTGCGCAGTCGATCGCATCCGATGCCAAGATGATGCAGGAGGCCAAGCGCCCGGACTACCTGAAGCCGATCGAGGACCAAGTCCAGAAGATCGACGCGATGGGAGATGGCGATGGCAAGGCGTGGGAAATCGCCAAACTAGTCGGGCTGGCGGTCACCAACCCGAAGGCAACCGCCTACCTGATGACCGAGAACGCCGCCAATCAACTAGCCTCGTTGGGCGGAATGGCTGCCGGCGCGGTCGGTGGCGGCATGGCTGGCAGTACAGCAGGCCCAATCGGAACCGCAGTTGGAACGCTGGTCGGTTTGGCAGGAGGGTCCATAGTCGGAAACTCGCCCGAGTTCGGCGGCAAGGTTGTTGAGCTGGTCGGACAACGGGCGCAGCAATTGGGGCAGGACGGTTCCGATCCGCAAGTCGTGCTGTCGATCCTGCAAGACCCGGCTTTCCGAGACGAGTCGCAGCGACAAGGCTTAGTCAAGTGGGGCACGATCAGCGCGACAGATGCCGCCTTTGCCGCCGTGGGCGGTAAATTGGCTACTGCGCCAGCCCGCTCCATTGCGGGCCATGTCGTGCGCAAAGGCGGTGCGGTTGCACTAGACGCGATCGGCGAAGGTGTGGGCGAGTACAGCGGGGAAGGTCTGGCGAGTGGGCAATGGAAGCCCGGTAGCGCGGCACTCGAAGGTATTTTGGCACTCGGCCAGTCGGCTGGCGAGGTGGCAATCAGTGCGCGTGCGTGGCGCAAACTCGGCGCTGCACAGTCGGTCGATGAGGCGATAGCCGCCGCATCGGATATTGTTGCCGCGCCGACGGGATTGATGGGCGCCGAGCCTGCCGATCGTAATCCCAGACGGATCACGATGATGCCGGGCAGAAGGTCCGAACTGCCAGAGCCTTGCTCCGTACCGGCTGACGACATTCCAGGCGATACTACAGGCGGAACCCCGCTGCCGACACTGACTCCACCCAGCACCTTTGAAGGGCTGATGAATTTCGATCCGCAAGCACAGACGCGGCCCATCGGCGATGATTTCCGGCAAAGCAGCAACACCTGGGCGCGCCGCGACATGGGGACCGGCCAAGACGCGGAACTCGACCGCCCAAAGCAGAAGCGACACGCTGAACAACGATATCGAAGCCGCGCCACGGGTGGCTGAAGCAGCCGGTTTCAATGCGGGCTTACCCACTGCTATGCAACTGGCTTTCGAGCGCGCCAAAGCGAATCAACAATCCGGAATTCCGACCAATGTTACTGCCGACCTGGCTCCAACAAGCAATCCAGCGCCAATTGCTCTCGCAGCAGGAAGCGGAAGAAATGTATCGGCTGCAGGAGTCAGCGCCGGACTCCCAGTTGTGGGTACCGTTGCCGGAGCACCTGCACGCAGCAGCGCAGCGGATATACCTGTGGGAGTCTCCGCCTATCAGCCTGTCGATAAACTGACGCCGCTCGCCAATCGCGTCGCCGCCATCAAGTCGAAAAAGGCGCAAAAACTCGCCACGTCCGCGGAACCTGTGCAAAAACCGCCCGAAAATTACCAGGTTGCGGAGTATGCGTCAAATGCCGGACCGGATCAGGCAGCGGCGCCACTAACGCCTACCGCTGCCAATGTAGCGGCGAGGCGGAAAAAGACCCCGCCGAACCAGCGGCGCCGCGATATCGTCGGAGCGATTCTGCGCGTGACAGGTGGCGATGGAATCGCCGCCAGCAGCGCGCTTGATATCACTGGCGAGAAGGCCGACAAGCAGCCGAGATTGCGTGGCCTCTTCACTAACCGCGGCACGATGGACCTCGGCTACGTGGCCGACTTGTTGCGCACCGAAGAAGGTTTCGACGTGCGCGACGGAGAACATTTGGCCGAACTGATCGGCAACCAGGCCCGCGGCGAATCCGTGCGATCCATGTCCGACCAGGATGAACAAGCCACGGCCGCCGCCGAAGCAAAGCGCCGCGACTGGGTCCGCCAACAGGCGGGCGAATTGGGCGTGCGCGTAGTCGGGCGCAAGTTCGACGATGTAGAGAATGATGTATTTGCGCGCATGGAAGCCGCCGATCATGCCGAACGCGCCGCCCTTGAGCAAGCCGAGAGGGCGGCCTATGATGCAGTATTGGAAGATGTCCGCGCTGCGCTGGACGAACAGCAGATCGAGGATCTGATCGAGCGCCATCAGAACACGCCGCTGCGTGAGTTGGCGACATTGCTAGATGCCGCCTATCTCGACGAGATCAATAAGCGGCTGGCGGATGCAGCCGAACCCCGCGAACTGAACGAAGAGGACTACCGCAATGCAAGCCGCGAAGAAAGCCTTGGCGAAACTGACGCCAGCGCAGCAGGAGAAGGTCAAGCGTCTGGTCGCGCATCGACTGACGATGGGCAAGTTGAACCAGATGCGCGGCCAGACCTCCAACTCGAAAGTCAATCAGAAGAAGACCTAGCCCGCAAGGAAGCTCGCGCCGCTGACGAGGCGGTTGCCGACAAGGAAACCGCAGACCGCGAGCGTAGCGCCTTCACGCTGCAAGCGCAGACGCCGGAGAAGTCAGCCAGCACGACGGCGCAGTCTGGTCTATTCACTCCAGACGGGCGGGCGAGCGAAGCAGCCGTATCGCAGCCGAAACCGGAAGCAACGCCGGATTCCGGCGCCGACCTGTCCCGCGCAGATGAATCTGCCACCGACCGGCACCCGGGAACATGGTACCGCTCGACCCTGCGCGAAGCCTTCAAAACTCAAGCAGGCGCTCCTGCCGGCATGGCGCGCGATGGCTGACGTCAACGCCGCGAAACCGGATAGCAGCACGACAGCACTGAAAGCCGCCGCTGAGAAACAAGGCGCGAAGAACGACGCCGAAGGCGCTTGGCACGATGGACAAATCTACCTTTTCCACGACCGCTTGGCATCGCCAGCCCGCGCACTGTTCGTCGCTCTGCATGAAGCCGGACACAACGGATTCAGCACGCTATTCGGCCGTGGTGTGAATGTCCCCTTCCTCGACATATTCGCCAGCAACGAGACGGTTAGGAAGGCCGCCAGAGAGAAGCGGGCGCGCAACAAGGACATGACCATTCCAAAGGCCGTGGAAGAGGTCTTGGCCGACATGAGCGGACGCGGCGAGACGGCTGGATGGATGGACAAACTTGTCTCTTGGGTGCGCGGGCTGCTGAAGAAGGCGGGGTTGGTCGATGCCTCGCGGATTTCGGATGCCGAGGTGCGGCAGATCGTTTCGAGGGCGATGGACAGTCTGCGAGGGGATGGCGGAACGAGTGTATTTGGTAGTGCGGCACTCAGCCGCGCCGACCAGATCGAGTCTGCCGCCGGAAACAACGGCGACTTCTCCCTCACGAATCCTGACATCAGCTTCAGCCGCGCGCCCATGCCGGCCGGTACATGGGGGTCGCCAGAACCAACAAAACTCGATGATGCAATCTACACCATGCAGGACAAGCACATCGACACTAAGCGGGTTGTTGAAGCTATCCGCAAGGTCTCTGGTCAGATTGCAGATCGTTTCGACCCATACCTTCAGGAGGAGTTGTATCACGGGCGCTCCGCCAAGGGCGTCAAGGACTTTCTTGACACGGAGTTGATTCCCCTTGCTGCAGGATATGCGCTTGCGCCAGGTAACCATAGACGAAATCGAAACTTACCTATGGGCGCAGCACGCGCAGGAACGTAACGCACAAGTCGCAAAGATCAATCCAAAGATTCAAGATGGGGGGTCAGGACTGACCAATCAGCAGGCTCAGGACTTGCTGGCAGGGCGAGATGTGCATGTGGCAGGGCACGACCTCAAAGGCGTTGATCAAGCCAAGCTTGCCCAATACCAACGCATTGCCAAGAAGGTGCAGGCAATCAACGCCGCGACGCGCCAGATGCTGGTCGCTTCCGGGCTTGAGACGCAAGCCACAATTGATTCATGGGAATCCGCCTATCAGGACTATGTGCCGTTGATGCGCGAAGACATGGATACAGGCCTTGGCACTGGGCAAGGCTTCAACATTCGCGGGCCGGCATCCAAGCGAGCGATGGGTTCTGGCCGGTCCGTGGTCGATATCCTTGCCAACGTCGCCATGATGCGCGAACGCACCGTGACGCGGATCGAGAAGAACAAAGTTGCTCAGGCCGTGATGGGTCTCGCCCAAACCGCCCCGAACGCCGAGTTCTGGACCGTTGATGACGTGCCAAAACTGCGCGTCGTTGAAAAGGTAGGCGGGAAAGATCAGGTAGTCGAGCGAGTCGATCCGACATTCCGCAGCAAGCCAAACGTCTTGAGCGTGCGGGTCAATGGCGAGGACCATTTTGTTACCTTCAACGATTCGGACCCAAGAGCGTTGCGTATGGCGGAAGCGTTGAAGAACCTTGATGCAGATCAACTCGGACGGGTCTTGCAACTATCCTCGAAAGCAACACGTTGGTTTGCCGCCGTAAATACCCAGTACAACCCGGTCTTCGGTGTTATCAACCTAGTGCGCGATACGCAGGGGGCCATGCTCAACCTGTCCAGCACGCCATTGTCCGGAAAGCGCATGCAAGTCCTTGGGCATGCTATGTCGGCTCTGCGTGGGATCTACATTGACGCCCGCGACCATCGCGCCGGAAAGACGCCAACATCGGCATGGGCGCAACTGTACGAGGAATTCCAGCAGGAGGGTGGCAAGACCGGCTACAAGGACATGTTTTCCAATAGCGCCGCGCGTACAGAATCCCTAGAGCGAGAGATTAAGCAGATCAGCGAAGGCAAGTTGAAGCATGCAGGCCGCGCACTATTCGACTGGCTGTCTGATTACAACGAGACGATGGAAAACGCCATCCGCTTGGCTGCCTATAAGACTGCCAAGGACAGCGGCATG
Organism: Hyphomicrobiales bacterium; assembly: GCA_016710435.1. NCBI lineage: Bacteria > Pseudomonadati > Pseudomonadota > Alphaproteobacteria > Hyphomicrobiales > Hyphomicrobiales bacterium. The sequence goes on from JADJVV010000013.1 coordinate 29,383, forward strand.
AGCAACGCGCAATCCGCATCTCTGGCAAAAAACCTGACGGTTAATTTTAACCGGAAGGGGCAGGTGGCGACACAGGCCGGCGCGCTCTATGCGTTTTTCAACGCCTCGATGCAGGGGTCGGCCCGCATGGCGCAAACCTTGTTTGTGTTCAAGGGTGGCAATGCTGATCTGCACAATCTTCGGTTTTCCAAAATCGGCCAGCGCATTGTCACAGGTGGCTTGCTGCTTGGGTCCATGCAGGCGCTACTGCTGGCCGCGGCTGGATATGATGATGACGAACCGCCGGAATTCGTGCGTGAGCGTAGCCTGATCCTACCCATGCCAGACGGCAAATACCTCTCGATTCCGATGCCGCTAGGCTTCCATGTGATCCCGAACATTTCCCGCATCACGACGCAATGGGCGCTCAGCGGCGGGAAAGACACCGCCAAGCACCTCGCCAATCTGTTCGGCGTTTTTGCCGACAGCTTCAACCCGATAGGTAACGCCGGCGTCAGTTTGCAGACCATCTCTCCGACCGTGATTGACCCGTTGGCAGCGTTGGCAGAAAACCGCGACTGGACCGGCAAGCCGATCGCCAAGGAAGATTTCAACCCGCTGAAGCCAACTCCTGGACATCTGCGGACCAAGGATACAGCCAGCATGGTTGGCAAGACGATGGCCTACTGGTTCAACTTGGCTTCCGGCGGTTCAGGCTATCGACCCGGAGTGGTCAGCCCTACACCAGACCAACTTGACTATCTGATCGGCCAGGTTACCGGGGGGGTGGGTCGTGAAACGATGAAAGCGCAGCAGGCGATTAGTGCTGGGATAAGCGGCGAGGATCTTCCTTTGTATAAGGTTCCCCTTCTTGGGCGGTTTGTAGGGGCGACGACCGGACAATCGGCTGAAGGGAGCCGTTTCTATGCTTCGCTTAAGGAAATCAATGGACAACATGCGGAAGTGATGGGGTTGCGAAAAGAGGGCAAATTGGCTGACTCTCTGTCCTATCTGCGCAAGCACCCGGAAGCCGCCCTTTACCGACAAGCCGAGAAGGCGCACAACCGAGTCAGCGAATTGCGCAAGAACCGGCGCGAAGCGATTGCCGCAGATCAGCCGGCAATGCGCGTAAAATTGATCGACGCCAGTATTACGGACGTGATGAAACGCTTCAATGATCGCGTGAAGCAGCTAGAACAACGGTCTTAGTAAAGCGCAGAGGACGGAAAGTGCGAGACAGCACCAGACGATGAATAAATGGTGCTCTGCGGTTCGCGGAGAAGAAACGGCGATGTAGCTCACAAAGGCCGCCAGCAGCAAACCAAGAAAGGTCAAACTCATGCACAATTTTACCCCAGGATAAAGCCTCACGGATGCCCGCTCACAATGATGCATAACGTCCTAGACTTTGGCGCCATCGTGGACGGGGTTGCCGACGATACAGAGGCCGTTCAATCGGCGCATGATTCGTTAGGCATTAGCGGCGGGGTAATCTTTTTCCCTGCCGGGGTCTATCTGATCGGCTCCGTTGTAATCAGCAAGCAATGTCTTATTCTTGGGGCAGGAATGAGCACCGGCGGCTCTTGTATCAAGCCCAGGGACGCGGCCAGCGACGTACTAAAATTCATCGGGTCTAGTATCTCCGTGCGTGACATGGCATTTGCTTTCGCGCCGCCGCAGACGGGCGGGGCGTTCATTCATTGCGATGCGGCATCGTCCGCCATCAGCATAGAAAACATCGTCATGCACGGCTGGAAAACCGGCATCTTGATTGATTCGATCGCCGATGTCAGTCTGCGCCACGTCAGATTACGAACTGGCGTTCCGATGACCGGAACCGGAGTGCGAGTGAACTCCGGCCTGCAAATAACCATGAGCGATGTATGTGTGAGCAACGCCCCAGGTTTGGAAGCGGGCATGGGGCTCAGTGTTGCCACTTGCGGCGATATCACGATGTTCGGCTGCCAGTGGCTGACATGCGTCAACGGCATGGCGGTACATCCTGGAGCGGGGCAGACGGCGGCGTCTATTTATGCCGAAAAGTGCTATTTCGACAACAACACGAATAACGGCCTGATAGTCCTACCGCAGCATGCTACGGCGACTGTTACGCGGGGGACGTTCTCAAACTGCTGGTTCGGGAGTTCCGGAAACTCGGGGATTTGTCTTGACTCCGCATCGCTCGGCGGGTCTATAGACGGCTTTACGTTCAGCGACTCAGAGGCATATTTGAATGGTTCGCATGGGGTTGTGCTGAGCGGGGCTGGCACCGCTCGCACGCGTATTACAGGTTGCAAGATTGCCCAGAACAATGGCGCAGGCCTTCTGGCAGGGGCCGGCGTGAGCAATTGGCAGGTGTCAAACAATACCATTGGCCCGATTGGTTCGCTGGCAGGCAATGCGACGCACGCCATTCAGTCATTGGCAGGATCATCAAACGACGTCTTGATTTGCGACAACCAACTGACCGGGAATGGCGCGGCGCCGATGAACATCGCAAGCACAGGCGCGCGACGCAGGATAGCCTCGAATCACGGATACAACCCGGTCGGAACCTCTCCCATTCAGGTCACCGCCTCACCGTTTAGATTCACAGCAAGGGATACACCGACCGATATTTTTATCACCGGGGGGGTTGTGAGCTTGATAAAAGTCAATTCTGTGGGCGTGCTCCAATCCACCAATCATACGATCCATTTAGAGCCCGGAGACGAGATGGAAGTCACTTACTCGTATTTGCCTAAAATGGTAAAGAATATCCATTAGATAAAGGAGATCGACCATGAACGTATCCGTACAAGAAACCGCAGACTATGTAGTCGTCGTCATCAAGAAGGAGTCGGCAAGCAAAGGGGCGGTGACGCCGGTCATGCCTTATCCTTATCCTGAGGCCATGCCGTTGCCGACAGAAACGCCGACTGTTCCAGCGCCCGGTCCCGGCACGCAAGACTGGACGGCCGGCACTGGGCCAGCGCCAGGCCAACGGACAGAGGGAGATCAGAAGTTTTTCGACGACATCCTGAAGGGGTGAGGCCGCTCCCCTGATTAAACGCAAATGCCATCACAATTTGACGATGAGGAAGACGGTGAATATAACCGCCGCCAGTCGAGCAGGGTTGACATGCTGCGGGAGGTCGCACAGCATATCGCCGAAGAGAAACAGAACCGCCTGATTGTCACGAGATGCGCGAACACCTCTCTACGCTGGCAGACATGCACAACGGCATTACGCCAGACGAACATCGAACGCTGTTCGATTGGTGGCGAGAAGAGGTGGCGCGCCGGAAATTGCGCGCGGACCGGTGGGAGAAGGCCAAGCAGACAGTGATAGGATACCTCATTATTACGGCAATGGGCGCGGTAGTTTCATTTGGGCAGCCGCTGGGGAAGGTCGTGCTGGAGAAATGGCAGAATTGGATAACCAAGTGATGTTCGATACCTTGCGCTGTAAACACGACGTTCCATATTCAATCGTCTGTCCGCAGTGCGTGCTGCTGGCTATGGAGAGGATCGAGCGCGACCGCGACTTGCTGGCCGACGATCTTCCGCAGCCGACGCTGCCGACCGTCCCGTGGGGGTTCGATAGCCATGATTGACGAACAAATCAGCCAAGCCGCGCATCCCAAGGGCAAGTCGGCGGGACTTGAAGGCAGTCATCATGGCAGGGGAGGAAAGCTGGTAAAATTGGCCGCGAGGTAACAACAATGCGAATCGACGTTTATCACCACTGGTCGGAAGACAGCGCCATCATGGCGCTGTTGCAGGCCGTCATAACAAGGAGTGACAACATCATGGCAAATCTTGACGCACTGAACGCAGAATCGGCAGCACAATCTAACGAACTTACCCAGATCAACGACACGATCGCCGCCGAGGCCGCACAAGTCGCTGCCGCAATCCAGGCGCTGAAGGATCAAATCGCTGCCGGTGGAAGCATTACCGAAGCGCAGCTCGATCCTGTGCTGGTCAATATGCAGAACGTCACCGCATCTCTGGCGGCGTCTCGAACTGCAGTCGAAGCGATCTTCACCCTGACCCGGCCTTCGCTCATGGAACGCCCAGCGGAAAGAGGGATGCCGCCGCCACGCTTGCATGGGTGGCGTCGAATACGAACTGGATCGGCTTCAAGTGATGTTCGAAACCGAACGCTGCGAACATGGCATCTTGTGGACGTCGCCGTGCCAAATCTGCCTCATGGATGCGATGGCTAAAGTGCACCGCGAGCGCGAAATACAGCGAGAGCGGGACAGGGTTCGGGATCTGGTGACGGACGATTTGCGGCCATTCCCGTGGCACAGGAAAGGCGGCTTGCCTGGCGACGGCGGAGACATTGACTGATGGGGGAAAAATGATGGGGATGTTCGTGGCGCTTAGGCGGAGTTGGACTGCATGGCTAGGAGTCCTCCTGCTAGTGTGGGGTCCTGAGATTCAGGCGCTAGCGCAGCCGATACTGGCAGAGTACCTAGGTGACCATACCGCAGCCAATCTAATCCGCATAATTGGGATTGTTGTCATCGGCCTGCGAGCCAAAACCGAGATGCAACGACAGGAGTCTAGCAGGCGATGACTCCTTACCTGCTACAAGCCTGTTGGGGCTGCACATCGCAGGTTGCGCAAATGTACGCGCAGCCGCTTACGGACGCCATGGCGCGCTTCGGAATCGGGTCGATTGTGCGGCAGGCTGCATTTCTCGCCCAAGTCGGCCACGAAAGCGGGTGCGGCCGGTATGTGCGCGAGATTTGGGGTCCGACGCCAGCACAAGAACGCTACGAGTTCAGGGCCGACTTGGGGAACCGAGAGCCTGGAGACGGGAAGCGGTTCATGGGGCGCGGCGGAATCCAGATCACCGGCCGGTACAACTACGAGCAGTGCGGCATCGCCCTCGGACTCAATCTTGTTGCGCATCCAGACTTGCTTGAGCAGCCAGACAATTGGGCGCTTTGCTCAGCATGGTTTTGGGCGTCTCACGGGTGCAATGAAATCGCAGACTCTGGGGACTTCGAGGCGCTGACGCGGAAGATAAACGGCGGGCTAAACGGCCTGCAAGACAGGCTGTCGCTGCACAAACGGGCCACGGCGGCGCTTATCATGGCCGGCAATACCAAAGCCGCGCCCGCGCCTGAAACACAGCCTGCCGCCCCAATCATCGAGGCCGGCCACATGGCTGACCCGATCGAGGTCGAGCAAACCATCGCAGAGAGGAACCCAATGCCCACCCAATCCAGCACATTCAGCGACATCGGCAAGACCGTCGGCGGCGTTGTCAGCTTTGCCAATCCATTTCTCGGAGCGGCCATCTCGGCGCTGTCCGGCCTGATTCCAGAAGTTGCGAAGCTGTTCCCGCCAGGCAGCGAGGTCGCGCAGCGGAATGTCGCGCTGGCCTCTGCGGTAGTCGATCACGTTACCCAGGCCGTAGGGGCCGCAAACGCCCAGGACGCTGTGCAGCGCATCGTCGATGACCCTGCGGCAGCGCAGTCAGCGCAGCAGGCCGTGCAAGCCGCGTGGTTCGATCTGCAGGAGGCCGGCGGCGGCGGGATTGCGGGGCCCGCGAGATACTGTCAGAAGGTCGCAGAGAATGCGGCGCGCCGGCCTACAAGCTGCCGTCACTGTGGATTAGCGCTGCGCTGCTGCCCCTCGGGCATTTTCGTCGTCGGTGCGAGTGCTGACAGCCGCCAAGGACATTTTCTCCGGCGAAGTGCAGTCGATGGTCGTCGGAGCCGTCATCGGCGCCGTGCTCGGAAGCATCACGACTTACTGGCTTGGTTCTTCCGCTGGATCGCAGAAAAAGACTGACCTGATAGCGAAGTAACGCCATTCGCAACGGGCGCTCCGGCGTCAGCGCCAGTTTCTACGCATGCCGGCGAGCAAGCTGCGCATGACAATCCGATGCAATTCTCCGTCGCTTCGCTCGAACTTATGCGCCGGCGGCGAGTGTGGCGGATAGAAATCAGAGTTTGGAAAAGTCAGGCGCATGGTTCGGCGGGCGTGTTGCGCACTGGTTCTCGACGGCCGAAGTTTTGGCCCGAGAAAGTACAGCGTCAGGCTAGGCCGCGGTGCGCGCAATGGGCGCCAGTGTTTTTTAGTTCGCATAAGGCCGTTCACGGTCGCTTACCTCCGTTGGGCATTGGGAATCGTCGTTGTGTAGTACACGCTCACGTCCCTGCGGCAGTCGAACACTTCTTCGCAGTTTTCGCACGCCTTGCCTTCGCGGTCGCCTTCTATGCCTGGGCCAAAGTTCCACTCCCATGCGTCATGGTGGCGGTGTCCGCAGTTCGGACACGTCGGCATGTCCTGCATGCGGGTCTCAAAACTACCCTGGCGCTCAAGCGGAGGGGTTCAGTCTGGCCACCCCTGGGCCCCTTCGCCTGCCAGCAACATTTCGCGCCGCAACGCCATGCGGTCTCGCGCTTGATCGGCCATTTCCTTCGATATATCCTCATCCTTGGGGGGGGGGGGGGGGGGGGGGGGCGGGGGGGGGGGGGGCGCGGCCCGGGATTGCCGTCACCGTAGCGTTTGGATTTTCTTCGCACGCTGAAAGATACGCCCGCACAAAAGCAACCAGTCCGTCGTAGTCTCCCCATTTATTCTCTGGGTCAAACTCCTTGAAACGCTCCGGGTCGCTCAGAAGCAGCGCCAAGCCTTCACGCAGCGGCTCGATCAACTGCCCCGCTTTTGTTATGCCAATTTCTTCTGGTCTCCACAAGTGCTTGTAAATCCCCGCCGCACCAGCCATCTTGTTTAGGTTGTGGGTAATGTTTCTGGCGTAAATATCTGTTTCGCGAACTTCGCTCAAATACACGCTGAGGCTCATTATGTTTCCTCCAGTTGGCTCGTGGTTCGTCTTGCACGGGCTGTCGAATACTGGTTCGGCGTCTCGCGCAATGGCGATCCGCAAAGCCCCTCGCGGCGCAAGTAGTCCATCGCCATTGCCGGCAGGTCGTGTTCCGGCGCGGCTTTCCGCAGCGACCTGGCGAGTTTCGCAACCAGCATAGCCAAGTCGCCCACGCTCCGTTGTAGGTCTTCGGCCTCTTCTTCGCACAGCCAGCCGTCAGGCAGTTCTGGCGGGTCTTCCGGGTCTCCCCATGCTTCCCAACTCATGGTCTATCCTTTCTCCGTTTCACCAGCCGCAGAACCCGGCAGTCCAGCGGACGCCGTGCCTGAACCTCGTAACATTTCCTGTATTGCTCGTAGCATATCCGCTTCCTTTATGGCGACTTCTTCTCCATGCCAACCATGATCCCTCTTGTGGTTACATGAGTTGCAGATAGGCCGCACGTTGTCTGGTGTGTTTGTGCCGCCAGCCCGCTTGTTCAATGGTCTGAAATGATCCAGTTGATTGGCTGTCTGCCCACAAATCCAACACCCTCCGCTCCACCTATCCCATACAGCCCTTACCTGCGCTGGCGTAAGGACGCCATCTACGCCCATCTTGCTTGCTCTGCTATTCGCTTTCTGTGCCCGGTCATATTCTGGGCGTTTCGACCGCCAAGCCGCTTTCTGCTTTCTGGCATGTTCTTTGTGTTGATGGTCGGCAAAGTCTCCGCGCCGCTTGTCGCCAGACAAATAGCATTGCTTGCAGCGAGAAAACACCCATCCATCCTTGCGAACGTAATAGTCTGAAATCGCCTTCTCGGCACCGCATGATTTGCATATCTTGGTTTTCATGTTGTGCAGCGTACATTACATTACGTCCGCTGTCAATCTGTGCGGTCTTCATTGTCGGCGCCGCTGACTTCTGTGTTCTGCGTCTTCAATGCGCCCTCTCAGAGCGCCAGTTACGCCCCTCTTGCGTCTTGGCGATGTATGCTGCTACGGTTTCGAGTCGTTCAACCGTTTCCGGCTGCCCAACAGCGGCGCACATTCCTTGGCTGCACACACTAACCAACATCATCAGCGCGTTTGCAACATCATGCACCGTGTTGCATTTGCAGGAGGTAACGTAGTCCTGCATCATCTTTCCAGCAATTACTTCGGCTTCTTCAGGTGTAATCATGTTTTTTCCTTTTTCGGTTGTCAGAACCTTACGGATGTAACGCCGAACCCTGTGTTTACGTCGAGCTTGGCCGCGATCTTCACGGCCTTCTTAGCATCTGCCCCGGCGTGCATCGCGCCGAGAGCGTAGTCGCATCCAGTCCCGATCGCCCAGCAGCGAGCATGCACCTGCTCGTAGCCGTGAGTTTTTTCAGTATAGAGCCATATTCTGCGTTGTTCGTCGATCACCATCGCGGAAAGATCGGAGAAGGAAGGCCGATCGGCGTGAAGTCCGAGCATCCATTCCTTGAATGATCTGGAGTCGCTCTCCAATCCCGCATTCGCGACGAGAAAAATGCGCCCGTCAGGCGCCATGATTCTGCATACCTTTGATTGTGTGCGAGTCGGGGTGTTGCCGTAGGTGCACTGTCTGTCACCTGCCAGCGTTATTCCGTCGAATGCACAGGTTGTCATCGGCTCACCTCAGCGTTCGGCGTCAGACCAATGGTCCGCTCTGCGTCTTCCAAAACACGCTTTTCACCGCAGATGCAGATTCCAGCCTCGTGGTCGCAACCTCCCACGCTCTCGATGTACTCGCGCAGCAGCGCAATCGCTGGCTTCATCGCATCTTGCAACTCGCCGTATTCTTCACGGGCACCTTGCCACGCTGCATGCAAATCCGATTCCTTGCTCATGTTCTTGCCCTCTCAAAAATCGGTGCCCACAAGACGCCGAACCAATCATTCCACCGGACCTGCGCAAAAAGCCGCGCAGGCCGGTGAATTCAAGCGTTAGACATCAATGAACACTATCCACTTCGGTTCTGACGCTGGCTTTATATAGTGCGTGGCCTGAATTTCTTCGGCATCGTTCCAGTCTCCGGCCTCGTTACGCACCTCCACCGAGGCATCGCCGTATTCGACGCTCAATTTTTCTAGCCGGTCTATCAATTCGCTAATCTTCATTTGTCATCCATGTCTTTTGGCGAAATGTCTGTTACGCCAGCGCAAGGAATCGCGTCTTCCAGCAATAGCGTCAATCTCTCATCAGGCGCACGGTGCAGGCAGTCTGCTATCAGGCCGTCGTGATAGCCGAGGTCGCGCATTTGCTTCCAGCACCACGCCGTGTTGTGGAAGAATGGGTGATTCCATGCTTCCATGTAGGGACATTCCATCTTGCAAAAACCATTCGGCGTGGGCATCGCTTGATTATCAGCCATAGGGTCGAACGGGCCTTTGCGCCCGTCGGCGCTCAGGCCCGTTACCTCAGCGTTAGGTTTCATCACTTGCGCTTGCGGTTCAGCGCAGCCACAAGCCACATCTTTCCGCCACGTGCCTCGTACTCCTGCCGCTGTGCCGTCGTCACCCGATCCCGAATCATGGCCGTCTGCGCCTGTTCTGGCGGAAGCACCGGACGGCCCGGTTTCTTCGGTGCTGACTTTTTCACCGCAAGCACTCGCGAATAAAGTTGCTGGTTCGCACCGAGTGGCCGTAGCCGCGCAACAGGCAATCCGTCAGCCACTCATCGGCCGCGTCGAATCCTCGCTCAACGAGATCTTGCCTGTTGCTGGTGCAGCCGATAGGCAGCGACTCCGGGGCGTCCATCATCTGGCCAAGGCTTGCAGCATCTCTGTAGGCGCTGAGTCGCAGCCCTTTATGGCTGGAGTGAATCACTACGAAATCGCTAAGTTTCTTGTTCATGTTCTACTCCGTGGCGCTGG
>JADJVV010000014.1 GCA_016710435.1 Hyphomicrobiales bacterium
CCGAACTCGCACCGCAACCCGCAGCACCCGCCAAACCCCATTTTGGTTTTGGAGAAAAACCATGTCCGATCCGATCACCAAGACGCTGTGGCCGAACTCGAAATCGAGCGCCGCGACGCACCTTATGGCCCCTCGGCACGCAGTACGCCAAAGATCCGGCCCCAACGACACCGCCGACGCGATCCGCAACGGCCGCTCGGTCGAAGCCTTCTGGGCGACTTTCGTCATCGAGAAATCCAGACGCGCCACACCGACGCGTCCGGGCATCGCCCCTTAGCCTGACTCCGCAAGGAAATCAAGCCACACTTGCTGCTGTGCGCTGTCCGCCGCGATCACCGGTGGACTGGCGCGGAAGCCGGCTTCGAGCGTGGGACGTCTAAAGGCGTCGCCAAGATGATGGCCGCCTGCCGGAAGGTTCTTTACCAGCGCGAAGCCTTCTCCCGTGACTTCAACGTCGGTACCGCCACCGAGGCCGGCAAACCTGGTCAGACCGACTGCGCGGCGAATGTCAAGGTCGATGTCCCAGCGCAACAACCTGGTGATGAGCCAGCCGGCGCCCGCGTCCGACCGGCCTGACTGGCAACGACCTGCTGCGCAAGGCAACCGCCTCGACCATCGGTCTGGACGGAAATCGGTTCCGGCCCGAAACCGCGCCGGCAACCGCCAAGGTGACTTGTCGCCGAAGCGTACCGGCTTATTGTCGAAGTCGAAGCAGGCGATCATCCAGCCGCGCGATGGCCCCTCGAAGTTTGATCCGCGACGACCCGATTATGTCGGCTGCGGTCAACCTCGAAAACCAGTAATAACGGGCACCGGCACCGCCCCGCAGATGACCGGCATCCGCTACACCGCCAACATCTCGCACTTCCACGCGTCGCCGGCAATTGTTGGCGCCGCACCGACTCCGCGCATGGTGGTCGATCCGGGAAAGCGCCTGCGCCAACGCCAACGCCGAACCTGACCGCCCCGCCGGATACCTGCTCATCATCTCGCACGCGCGGCAGCTGAAGCAGACGCAGCCGGCACCAACCTGTCGATGGTCCGGCAGAACGGCGCCCAGCCGCTCAACGGCCACTCAGTGGCGATCTCAACAAACATGCCGAGCAACCTGACGAAAGGCACCAGTACCACGGTCTGCTTCCTCGGCGATCTTTCGGCAGCGACTGGTCGATGGCTACCATCGGCCTGTTCCTGGTGCCCCGACATCACGGTCGATCCCCTACACCAAGGCCGACACCCGGTCAGGTCAAGATCACCCTGAACCAGTCGCTTGACTTGGTGATCCGCCAGCCTGGTTGTAGCCCGCCAAGGTCGACGACCTCGCTCGCCGGCCAACGCAAAAACCAAAGACGGGGGCAACCCGTCCCGCCTGCTTCACCAGTCCGCCGGCCAGCAGCCGGCAGCACCCGAACAAGCAAAGGAAAACGATGGTCTGGTCAGCATCCGCACCGCAGGGTTACGAGTCCGACAAGGTCCGCTACGAAGTGCTGGTTTACCCGGCGCGCGGCGGGCTGACGTCGGCTGCGGCCTGGGCGGTGATGGCCGCACCTGATCGGCACGACTCGCGCGATGTAGCGACCTGTTCGGCATCGCCATAGCCCGACATCGGTCCCCGACGCCGCCCGCCCGGGCGATCTGCGCCGACGGCGCCGCTGAATCCATCTTTTCCAGCCACACCCTCGAACATATCGAGGACTGGCAGGCGCGCTGCGCGAGTGGAGGCGCCTGCTCGTCGAGTCGACGGCCACCCAGCCTCTACCTTCCGCACGCCGACCTCTACCCGAACATCGCCAGCCCGGCAGCAACCCTGACCACAAGCACGATTTCCGCCCGGAAGTCATCGTCGATTTCTTCCGGCTCGCCTTCCCTGACTGGGTCGTTGGCTAATGAGCAGACGCGCGGCGACGGCAACCAGGGATTCGTTTCTGCCGGTCTTCCAGAAGAAGGCCGCCGGCGCCGGCCAGTCCGAGCCAGGCCGCCCCCGCGCCCGGCCAAGACCGCCGGCATCGTCCGCATCGGCGGCATGGCGATGCGCCAGGGCCGCCAGCGTCGCCGCCCACCTGCACGACCAGGGCTATGCCAGACCGCCTACGTCGCCAAGAACGGCGAGGAGTGCTGCGCCACGACCCGCACTTCGCCGCCATCACCAAGGCTGCCGCAGGGCATCCTCGGCGACGACGAGCTGATCGAGATTGGGCGGATGAGGCGGTCAAGTTCCGATGAGTGGGTCAACCTGATCGGCTCGGTCGAAAACTCGCCTGCTGCCGCACCAGTCCGGGCAGGATTTTCGCCCGCCGGCGCCGGTCCGCCACGCCAGCTGATGAACCACAACTACCTCGGCGATGGTGAACGCCTATGCCGAGCTGCGGACGGCACGCCGAGCCGCCAGAAGTCCTACCCGACCGCCGCCGAGCGCCAGGCCGCCGAAACCCGCGCCCGCCTGCCCGGCAGCCGGTGACGGTCCCGCCCACCGGATCCGGACCGTTCCAAGGCATGGCCGCACACGCAGGCGCTCGCGGGCCTGCTCGCCGACGCCGGCGTCCATTCGATCATGGTCGGCGACCTGACGCACCTCCTGACCTCGACCTCGTCGAGCGCCACGGCATCGAATACGGCCACGTTGTCGGCCAGGAATTCCCGCTGCGCCTGGCGATGACCCTGTGCCTCGAAGCCGACGCCTTCAGTCGGCAGCGAAAGCGTAGTTCGCCAACGTAGAAGGATGGAAGCTTATGCCGAAGGTCGTCATGTTCTCGCACTCGAGCAACGAAAACCTGACCCGCGACTGGATCAACACCGCCGCGCTCGAAGCGCCGGTCGCCCGCCACCCGTGCCACCGCATCCACAACGCGGCCGCCGTCATAGTGCAGCAAGGACACCCGCACCGGCGCCGCCGCCTGCATGGCCAGCTACAGCGCCGAAGACGTCGCCGCCCTGGTGCTGCAAAGCCTCGGCATCGAGGAAAGGCAGGCCGCATGATCACCGAGCAGGCCGCCGACTTCGCCACCACCGCTGCGCCGGTTCGTGCTGCTACGAAGCCGCGCCGGCCTTCTGGCTATGTGCCGCCTTATCGTAATCCGCCGCGGCTAGCAAAGGATGACTCCTGATGGCCTTCGTCGAATACAACGATCCGTTCCTCGCCGACTTCGCCACCACCGCGACCAAGAACGGCTCGACGGCGGTTTCCGGCGTCTTCGACAAAGCCTACGGCGAAGCCTACGGCATGATCGCCGGAAATGATCCCGTCTTCCGCTGCCCGACCGCCTCGGCCGTCGTGCGCGGCAATACGCTGCTGATCGGCGGCGTGACCTACACGGTGACGCACGTCGAAGGCGACGGCACCGGCTGGGATGTCTGCCGGTTGGAGGCCGCATAAATGGCCCACGCCCGCCAGGCGATCCGCGAAGCCGCCGCCACCCTGCTCACCAACCTGACCACCACCGGCTCGCGCGTCTTCCAGAGCCGCATGGCGCCGCAGGAATCGCTGCCAGTGAGTTGGTCACGACCAACGACGAGGAAATCACGCCGGGAACGATCAGCGGCATGGCTGAACGCAACCTCGACCTGGCCGTAACCGGCTGCGCCAAGTCGGCCAGCAACGACGACACCCTGGACACCATCGCCGCCGAAGTCGAAACGGCATGGCCGGATTCACCTATCGCAACGAACTCACCCGCCTCGAAGTTGATTTCGACGAGGCGGTCGAGAAACCGGCCGGGCGCATCGTCCTGACCTTCCGCATCACTTATTTAACCGCCGCCGGTTCGCCCGGCACCCGGATTCAAGGAGATCGAAATGGCAGTCATCACCAAATGGGCGAACGTGGCCGTATCGGTTCAATCGGCTCTCGCCGCCACCAAGACCATCACCGCAATCACCAAAACACCACCGGCGTCGTTTCCTCGACGGCGCACGGCTGCAGCATGGCGATTATAGCTGATCCTGGCGCAGGCATGTACCAGGTCAACTACCGCGTTTTCCGCGTGTCCGCCGTCGCCACCGACAGCTTCTCGCTCGAAGGCGAGGACACCACCAACTACGGGACTTTCGTTTCCGGCACCGCGCAGAAGATCACCTTCGGCACCTCGCTGGCCACGCTGACCTCGATCAACGCTTCGGGCGGCGACTTCGACTTCATCGACACCACCACGATCCACGACAACATCAAGACGCAGGTCCCCGGCCCGCCCAACCCGTCGAACTACACATCTCGACTCGTTCTGGGACCCGTCCGACGCCGGCCTGGTCGCCTGAAGTCGGCCTCCGACTCGCAGGCCCAGCGCGCCATCCTGTTCAGCCTCGCCAACGGCCAGAAGTTCACCTTCACGCCTACGTCGGCTGCTCGCTGTCGCCCACCGGCTCGGCGCAGGATTTGATCAAGACCACCGTCGTCTTCACGGCGCTGGTGGTCCGAAGGCGTATTCGAGCTAAACGATGGCCCTCGACAGATCGGCCATAACCCTGCCTCCGTGGCCTCCCGCGCGAGGATGTCGCCCTGCCGGAACTCGGCGGCGATATCACCGTGCGGGGCCTGCTGCTGCGCGACCGCATGGCGCTGTTTGCCGGCCTGCGCGACGACGATGCCGGCTTCGCCTCGATGGCGCGCCTGTTGCACCTGGCCGTCGTTGGGCCGGACGATAAGCCGCTGCTCACCGAAGCCGAGTGGGAAGGCTTCGGCGGCGTGCAATTCGCCGCGGCGCTGCGCGTGTTCACGGTAGCCAAGCAACTGTCCGGACTTGATGCAGAGGAAGCCGCAAAAAACTGAGGGCGGCGCCCGAGCGCCGCTTCCTTTTCATCCTCGCCGCGCGGCTCGGGCGCACGGTGGCCGAACTGGAAACGAACCTGTCGGCGCGCGAATACGCCGAATGGTTCGAGTATGAAAGTGGCAACCCTGGGAAGCGATCCCCGAGCCGCCGCCTGAAATTAAACCGCTGGACCCGCTGGCCTTTGCGAAATCGTTATGACCCAAAAAACCGAAGTCATCATCACCGCAAAGGACGAAACCCGCGCCGCCATCGCCTCGGCGCAGCGCGGGCTGCAATCGCCTCTGCTGCCGGTTCTGCGCCTTGGTCAGACCTTTGCTTCGCTCGGGGGTTGGTGGCGGCCTGCTCGGCTTTGTCGGCGGCGCCAGCCTGACGGCGACAATCACGCAGACGATTGACGACCTCGACAAGCTGAACGAGGCCGCCGAGCGCATCGGCGTAACCGTCGAGGATTTGAGCGCACTCATTTCGCCGGCCAGTTGAATGGCCTCGAATTCGAGGAAATGACGACGGCCTTGACCAAGCTGTCGGTCAAGATGCAGGAAGCAGCAAGCGGCAGCAAGGAAGCGTCGACCTGTTCGCCGACCTTGGCATCAAGGTCACTGACTCGCCGGAAAAGCTGAAATCGTCCGACGCGGTCTTTGCAGAAATCGCCGAACGCTTTGCCAGCTTCGAGGACGGTGCCGCAAAAACGGCGCTGGCCGTCGACCTGGTTGGAAAGTCCGGCGCAAAGCTGAAAGCCGAAGCTTGATGGCGGCGCCGCCGGCATCGAAGCATGCGCGACGAAGCCGAAAAGCTCGGCGCCGTCATTGAATTCAGACCTGACCAAGCAGGCCGACGAATTCAACGACAACCTGCTGCGCCTCAGTGTCGTGTCGTCTGCCGCAGGGCGGGCGCTCGCCGAAAACCTGCTGCCGTTCCTGATTCAGTTTTCATCCGAAGCCCTGGTCGCAATCAAGAACTCAGATGGCTTGCTCGATGCCTTCGTCCGTTACGGCGTGATGAAGTCGCTCAACTTCAAGACGCCGACCGAAAGCCTCGCGGCGCTCAACAAGGAAGCGCAGAAACTCGAAGACACGATCAGCATCGGGCGCGGAAAAGACGGCGATAACGAACGGCTGCGCCGTGTCCAGCAGGAAATAAGCTATTACACGCAACTTGAAAGCATCAAGAATGGCACCGGCAAGCCGATTGCTGCTACTGGCGGCACGGAACCGATCAAGCGCACGCCCGCGACTACTGGATCGCCTAAAACCGGCGCTGCCCGCTCGCAGGCCGACGACGCCGCCCGCCTGATCACCTCATTGCGCGAGCAGGTCGCGCTCAAGGAAGTCGACCTGCAATCGACCGACAAGATGACCGCTGCCGAGAAGGAAGCGGCCAAGGTCAAGTATCAGCTTGAAGCCGGCATCCTCAAGGCAACCGGCGCCCAGCGCGAGGCGATCTTCGCCAGCCTTGACAACCTGGCCACGCTCGAAAAGCTGGTCACTGCGCAGGAAGATTACCGCAAGGCGCTGGAATCCGCCGAAGGCACCAACACCAAAAACCGCCAGGCGATGTTCGAGCAGATCGAGGCCGCCGAGAAGGCCGCCGAGCTGTTCGGACTCAACGCCGCGCAGATCAGCGTCGTCGAGCAGGCGCGGCTGGCCGACGCCATCGCCATCGCCAAACAGAACGGCGCCAGCGAGGACCAGATCGCCGTCCTCGAAGAAGAACTCGCCTTGCGCGAAAAGTTGTCCGGGGCACTGATCAAGGGCGAGGAAAAATCGCAGCAGCAGAAGGACGCCGAAGACGCGATCAAGGCAATCGACGAAGTGAACGAATTCGCCAAGCAGGCGGCGCGCAAACATGCAGGACGCGATGGCCTGACTTCTTCATCAACCCGACCAAGGACGGCATGCAGAGCATCGGCCAATCCTTCGCCCAGGTGGTGCAGAAGATGATCGCCCAGGCCGCCGCCGCCCAGCTCGGAAAGCTGTTGTTTGGCGACATGGGCAATACGGGCAATATTGGAGCTCGCCGGAAGCGGCCTGAAGTGGATTTCCGGGCTTTTCGGTGGTTCGGGCGGCACTTCGTCGCTGGATTGGTTGAAATCCTATCCCACCGGCGGCGGGCTGAACTTCGCCAACGGCGGCATCATGACGAGTCATGGCGCGCCAACTTTGAACAAGTACGCGCGGGGCGGCATCGCCAATTCGCCAGCAATGGCGATGTTCGGCGAGGGCAGCACCCCGGAAGCCTACGTCCCGCCTCCCCGATGGCCGGCGTATTCCGGTCGCCATGTCGGGCGGCGGCCAGCCGGTCAATCAGGTCATGAACTTACGGCGCCGCCGAACCCGCGCAGGTCAAGCGCGCCGCCGCTTCCGGGGCGCGCTCGGTGCTGGGCGTGGCAAACGGAGCGCGCCGCTATGGCTGATTTCCTCGAAGAACGCCTATCCGACCTGATCCGCTACGGGTCGTCCTACCAGGATGACTACGCGGTCAACGTGGTATCGACCGCCGGCGGGCAGGAATACCGCTCGCTGGTCCATCCCTACCCGGTGCGCCGCTTCGACATCTCCTACCTGTTGGACGAGGCCAAAACCTACGCGCAACTGATGGCCGTCTATCACCGCGCCCACGGCACCTTCGCCGGCTTCCGGGCGCGCTGCTTCGACGAGTGGTCGAGCAACGGCGCCAAGGGAACCCCAACCGCCTTCGATCAGCCAATGGTGCTGGTCTCGGCCGGCGTCTATCAACTGGCCAAGCAATACGGCACGGACAAGGCCGCCGGCGCCACGGGCTACGCCTACCGCTACATCAAGAAGCCGGTGGCCGGCACGGTGCTGGTCGGCATCGGCGCGACGGCGATCCGCTCGGCCGACTGGTCGGTCGATACCACCACCGGCCGCGTCACCTTCGCCGCCGACCAGACCAAGGCCGTGACCTCGATCAGCCAGGCGGCGAGCGCCGAGCTGGTGGTCGGATCGGCGCATGGCTTCGTCACCGGGCAGAGCGTGCAGGTTTCCGGCGTCGTCGGCATGACGCAGATCAACGGCCAGCGCGCCCTGATTACCGCCACATCGGCGACGACGATCACGGTGGCAATCAACTCGACCGCCTTCTCGACCTACACCAGCGGCGGCGTCGTCCATACCCGCCCGCAGTCGGGCGAAACGGTGTCGGCAGGCTTCGAGTTCGACTACCCGGTACGCTTCAACTCGACGCTGCCCATCGGTCAGGATTATCCAGGGTACCGGCCCGTCGATGCCGTCGAACTAATCGAGTTGCTGAATCCATGAAATCGACCGTCGCGCCTTACCATACCGCCGCCTGGTGCATCCGCATCGTCTGCACCAACGGTACTGTGGCTCGCCTGACGAGCTACCCGTTCAATCTCACCATGTCGAACGCTGCGGTTTATGAAACCGACAGCGGCTATGAGGCTACCGCCTATTCTGCCTCGACCGGAACTTCACCCTCTGCGATTGACCTGGAAGGGATTGCGGGAGTCGCCGGAATTTCGCGCGACCAGATCGCCAGCGGCGTGTTCGACAATGCGCGGGTCTATATCTTCAAATGCAATTATTTGTCGCCGGTTGAGGATTACGAGCCGGTGTCATCTGGGTTTTTCGGCAAGACGACGTTAGACGATGATCGCTATCGCATCGAAGGCATGGCCCTGATCGACACGCTTAACCAGTCGGTAGGGACAAGCTATACCGCGCTCTGTTCGCATACCTTTGGCGATGCCGGATGCAAGATTGATCTCGGGTCCATTGATGTGTCAGGGGCAGTGACAAGCGTTACTTCGCCGCAGGTTATCCGTGACTCAAGCCGAGCCGAAGCCGCTGACTATTTCGGCGGCGGGACGATCCGCTTTACCACAGGAAGTAACGCCGGACTGAAGGCACTGGAAATAAAATCTTATGCCGCAGACGGCACGATCACCACTTTTGAACCCTTCTATTACACGCCGTCCAATGGCGATGCTTATGTGATGATTCCCGGTTGCCGCAAGCGCAAGGTCGACTGCAGGGATAAGTGGTCGAACGTCATCAACTCGATGGCCTTTTGGGATTTGCCGCCGTCGTCGGTTTATACGCAACGGGGTGACGCTTGACCGCCGACGATGTGATTGCCGCCGCCCGGCTTGCTATCGGTACGCCGTTCGTACATCAGGGGCGCGTGATTGGCGTCGGGCTTGATTGCGCGGGTCTGGTCGTCCATGTAGCGAACTCTCTTGGCATCGAACATCACGACCAAGGGAACTATGCTCGCACGCCGTCTGACGGCTTGCTTGAAGCGGCGCTAGACGGTCAGCAATGCCTTGAGCGCGTATCCGAAATGCAGCGTGGGGATGTGCTGCTGATGCGCTTTCTGTCGCAGCCGCAGCACCTTGCCATCTTTACGGGCGAAACCATTGTCCATAGCTACCAGACGGTCGGCAAAGTGTGTGAACACGGGTTGGACGATAAGTGGCTTCGCCGCATCGTCGGAATCTATCGTTTCGCAGGGGTTGAAGCATGAGCAGTGCTGGTCAGATAATTGGTGGCGTTGTCGGTGCGGTCATCGGGTTTTTCGCTGGTGGAAACGTCATGCTTGGCGCATCTATCGGCATGGCAATTGGCGGCGCGATTGACCCGCCAAAAGGACCGGACATCAAAGGACCGCGCCTGTCTGACCTGTCTCAGCAGACGTCAACACTCGGCCAAATCATCCCCCGTGTCTATGGCACGACTGCCATCTACGGAAACGTGTTCTGGATTGAAAATAACGCGCTGAAGGAAACCAGCAAGACAGAAAGCCAAGGCGGTAAAGGCGGCGGCGGGTCGGAAACTACAACCTACGCATATTCTTCAACCTTTGCGCTTGGTTTATGTAAGGGGCAGATATTCGGAATCAGGCGCATCTGGATCAATAACCAGATGATTTACGACCAAGGGTCATCTGACGTAGGGACGCTTTTGGTATCGGCTCAGACGCAAAGTTTCTTTGCTTTTTACAACGGAAGTGACACGCAAAACCCTGATCCGCGCATGCAGGCAGATCTTGGCGTTGGTCAAACTTCTGCCTATCGCGGGCTTGCTTACCTTGTGTTCTATGACCTTCCGCTTGAAAAGTATGGAAACACGCTGGCTGCGGCGCAGATCAAGGTCGAGGTAGTTACAGACGGGGCAATTGAAACTGCTGAATATCAATCGTCCAGCCCATTCGCCTCTGCATTATCTGCCGACACAAGAACGCACACTTGGGATAACGGGTCATCGTTTAATGCTTACTGGATTCGCAAATCAACGCCAAGAAGCGGAAAGTATTACATTGAATATTTGATACGGCCCGATTCGGTTTCTGCTCGCGGGTATTATTTCGGCGTCATTGCTCAAAATGAATGGCTGGGGCCACAAAATTACCCGCACAACCCATACGGTGAGCAAACCTACCTTATTACAAATACCAATTATTACGGCGCGTCAATTGGTTTGGTCAGAAACGGGTCGTCAGAACCAAATACGCTCTATGACTTTACCATCGGCGACATTATTGGAGTGGCCGTCAATTACGATACCAAAAAAGTCTGGATAAGCAGAAACGGTGTTTTCTACGGTGAAGGGAATCCAGAAGCAGACGATCGCCCGCTATTCAATTTGCCGAGTGCTTCATTTGACCCATACGGGTCAGTCTATCCGGCGGTTGGCGCTGGAGTCACCTACACCGTCGCAAACCTGACATGGGATCAGCTTGTTTACAAGGATGATCTGCCGACCTTTGCGCCATACCAGCATTCAGTATTGACGCCATCCGATGTGACGCTTGCCAGCGTCGTTCAGTCTGAGTGCCTTCAGTCGTCCCTGCTCACGGCTGGCGACATTGATGTGACCGGACTGGCCGACATGGTTCATGGGTATCGTGTAGCGACAGTCGCGGCAATCAGGTCATCTGTCGAACCATTGCAAGGCGCTTACCCGTTCGACATTGTACAAAGCGGATATGGCATTAAATTCAAGCGGCGCGGATCGACGTCAAGCGTGGCGACAGTCCCAGGGCAGGCGCTCTCCGCAAAAGAAAGCGCAGAAGGCGATGCGGTGAGGATCACCAACGCCCGCGAAATGGACAGTCAGCTTCCCTACCGAGTGCGTCTGACTTATCTTGACGCGGTGCGCGAGTACGACATCGCCGAGCAGTATTCCGAGCGGTTGAATACTGATTCGGTCAATATCCGCAGCATTGAAATGCCGCTGGTGCTTTCTCCCGACGAAGCGGCGCAGATGTCCGAGGTGCTGCTCTATATGTACTGGTTGGAGCGCAATGAACTCAGCTTCAAGCTGTCTCCAGATTACCTTAATTTGGAACCCGCCGATGTCATCACCATCAACGATGTGTCGGCGACGTATTCGGTAAGGCTCACGAATATCAATTACCTCCCGAGCGGCATTCTTGAATGCTCGGCGCGTTATAACAACGCTGCAACCTACACCAGCACCGCAGTTGGAGAAACTTCGCCGCCACCTGTGGCAACGCTTTCGCCGGAAGGGTTCAGCAACGTCAGGCTGCTCGACCTTCCGACCTTGCTTGATTCAGTAGACGAGCCGGGATTTGTTGTGGCGATGGGTGGCCTTAATTCAGGCTGGCACGGCGGTACGCTTTACAGGTCGGTTGACTCTGGTCAAACCTACGCCGCCGTGAACGGGTTTGTCGATCAGTGCAAAATTGGATCGTGCGGTGCTGCGCTCGGGATGCCTTCCGATTCACGCATGATAGACAAGGCCGGAAAACTATCCGTCACCATGACCAACGGGGCGACCTTATCAAGCGTCACCGAAGCGCAAATGCTGAACGGTCTAAATCACTTTGCCTATGGCACAGATGGCCGGTGGGAAATCATCGCGGCGCAGAATTGCGCCTTGCAGGGTGATGGAACCTATGTACTCACCGACTTACTTAGAGGTCGGTTCGGCAGCGAGTGGGCGATGGGGCTTCATGCTTCAGGCGACGACATCATTTTACTTGATTCGACGCTTGTTCAATGGTCTGCCTCAAACCTGAACGCAATCGGATCGGCGCTTTTGTATAAGGCCGTCACGCAGGGTCGAAGCCTTGCTCAAACGCCAGAAACCACGTTTTCATATCGCGGAAATAATCTTGAGTGCTTGAGTCCGGTTTATCCGTTGGTTAGAAGGGTCGGCGCTGACACGGTGATTGATTTCATTCGCCGGACTCGCATTGGCGGAGAATGGAGGGATTACATTGATGCGCCGCTCGGGGAGGCTTCCGAGATGTATGAAATGGTTGTTTTTACGGACAATACCCGAACCGTAGAAAAGCGCGTTATTTCTTCAACTACTCAGTCATTCACGTACACAAAAACGCAACAAGATGCCGACTTCCCTATAACTCCTGCATATTTTTATTCAAGCATATATCAGCTATCGTCAAACGTCGGGCGCGGCAACCCGTTGAATATTGATCTGGTTGCAAAAACGCTGTTTTCTTACGCGGTTCTGGCTTCGCATTTTGAAGGTACAAACGGATCAACCACTTTTGTCGACGTTAAGGGCAACACGCTGACGGCAAACGGCAATATGCAGATCAGCACGGATCAATCAAAGGCTGGAAGTTCTTCTGCAAAGGGAGATGGATCGGGCGATTACATTGCGGTGACGAATACATCGTTAGCCGATGTGTCTACCGTTGACTCAATGTTTGAGTGTTGGGTTTATATCACCTCGTTTGCGACGAATTCAATCATCTATCAAACCTTTACAAATACAGGTAGTAGCGCGGGACACATTTTCTTTATTGATACAAGCGGAAAACTTGTTTTATATGCTCGTGAATATTACGTCATAAACTCAATTGGCTCTGTTCCGCTAAATACATGGACGCATCTTACCTGCTCAATTACCTACGCTGACATGGTTGCCAGATTGTTTATTAATGGCGTCCAGGTGGCGACTGGAACATTCGCAAGCGTGGCTGGATTGCAATCCACCGATAGATTTTATTTGCTAGGTGACATTTACGGGGGTTCTCTAACCGGATATGCCGACGAATTCATATTCAGTAAAGGGTTCGCATACACCTCCAACTTCACGCCGCGATCCACCCCATTCGAGGAAGTATAAATGGCAAACTCAACCACAAACCTAGACCTTTTGGTTCAATCTCAGGCCAGCAAGGAAATTACCGTCAATGCGTTTTTCGATGCCGCAAGCCCGTCGACGTTATATGGCAGGCGGCAGTCAACGACCACCGGCCTGACTTGGGGATATTACGGCGGCATGGTGCTGGTCAATGGGGTTCTCACAGCCATCAACAATGGGACCGTGGCGCTTACTGCATCCGCGACCAACTATGTAGAAGCCTTGCCGACCGATGGGTCAGTGTCGAAAAATACAAGCGCTTTCACCGCTGGCCGTATCCCGCTTTATTCGGTAGTGACCGGCACATCCACCATCACCAGTTATACCGACTATCGTCTGACATGCCCAAAATGGACGGGGCGACTCGCGCTGGCTTTTCCGTCTGATGCCAACTACACACTGACGCAGTCCGAAGCCTCGAACGACATCATCAGCATTACGGCTGGCGTAATCAGCACCACCCGCGACTTCATTGTGCCGTTGCTTCCTAAAGTGTGGGTCGTCGTCAATAACACGGCTCAAAGCGTTCGCATCATTGGCGCATCCGGCACTGGGATCACCATTGCAACCACCAAGACGGCCACCGTGATGGCTGACGGAACGAACGTCGTTAGGGTTACGGCTGACACGTAAAAGGTTTAACAGCATCCCGCCAACATAGGCGAGAAGGGAAAAGCATGACCGACCACGAACTGATCGCCAACCTCCACCGGCGCATGGATTCTCAAGACCGCCTACTTTTGGAAATCGACCGCAAGATCACCTCGCACATGGCGGAATCAGACTCCATAAAGCCGGCGCTTGAGGAGCTGGTGGCGCTGTGGAAAGGGTCGAAAATCCTGATTCCGATCATGGCCGGTGCTGCCGCAATGATTTGGGCGGTTATAGCCTGGGCGAAAGACCACCTTAAATGACCAGCTACGACAACACGCTAAAGAATCCGAACGTACAGGCATTCCTCGCGCTGATCCGCTACACCGAAGGCGCCGGCTATTCCACGCTGTTCGGTGGCGAACACTTCACCGAGTTTGAAGACCACCCGCGCCGGTTGATTACGCGAACGCTCGGTGGAAAGCCGATCACCTCCACCGCTGCGGGCGCGTATCAGTTTCTTTCCCGCACCTGGGACGAATGCAAAAAGGCGCTCGACCTGCCCGACTTTTCAGCGGCCAACCAGGACCGTGCCGCGCTCTACCTGATCGAGCGCCGCCGTGCCTTGCCTGCCGTGCTTGAGGGCGACTGGCCGACTGCGCTGGAGCGCTGCAACCGAGAATGGGCCTCGCTGCCCGGCAGTCCCTACGGCCAGCCGACGAAAAGCATGGCCGACTGCCTTGCCTTTCTCGATCGGCTGACGAAGGAGGGCGGCCAGAGTGCCGCACCCTTTCAAGAAAACCCAGGCCCAACCCAAACACAACCAGGAGCAACCAACATGGCGCCCTTCGTTCTGGCAGCGATTCCAAGCCTTATTCAGGCCGCACCCGCGCTGATCCGCCTTTTCGGGCATGGCGAACAGGCCGAGAAAAACGCCAAAGCCGCCGAGATCGCCGTCGAGATCGCCAAGGCGGTGACGGCCCAGCCCACGGCGGAAGGCGCTGTCGCCGCCATCCAGTCCGACCCCGAACTGGCCAGCCACTACGCCAGCGCCATCGAAGCGCAGTGGTACACGCTCACCGGCGAGTCCGGTGGCGGCGGGATCGAGGGCGCGCGGAAAGCCGATGTCGCACTCCAGGCCGCCGGCGCCAGCGTATTCAAGTCGCCCGCCTTCATCATCTCGGCCAGCATGTTACCGCTGGTCTATATGGTCGTCGGTGCCGTCATCTTCGGACCGGACTGGACGATGGAAATCAAGGCGATGGTGGTGTCGTCGATCATCAGCATGGTGCTTGGCGCGGTGTCCGGCTATTACCTCCGGAACCAGCTTCTCCAGTCAGCGCAAAACCGACCTGATCAACGCCAAATAATCAACGCCGCCGCCTTTGTCGCCTTACGGCAGAATAGGCGGCGGTTTTGATGTCTACTTTGCGTTGGGCGGCATGGTCGCCAGCAGCGCATGAATCGCGTTGATCGAAACCGCCTTATCGGCGTCCGGTGCCGGCAACAGTCGCATCGTCGCTTCCATCTGCCGCAGATCGTCCTCGCCGTCTGCGCCGATCAGGCCAACAAGCGCGCCGCGCAGCAGGGCAATGTCGCCTTCGGCCTTCCGCATCGGGTGCCGCTCGCAAACCTTGATGTGCTCCGTCAGCACCTGGCTTCCTGCTGCCGGCGTGTCCTGTGGGTATTCGTGCCCGCAATAAACGCAGGTGAGTATTCTTCCGTTCATCGTTCAATCTCCTTAAAACCAGCCCAACTCAACGGTCAACAAGACCGCCGCAATGAGCGTTGTTCGTCAAATAGCCACCGTTCGCGGCGGCTTGTTACCTAAGCGTTAGGCGCAGCCAGCTTGCCAATTTCAGCCTTGCCAAACTGGTTCAGTCGGTCGAGCATTTGCCACGCATTGCGCAGCCGTCGTCGGCAATCCTCATGGCGTCGCTGGCGGC
>JADJVV010000015.1 GCA_016710435.1 Hyphomicrobiales bacterium
ACCCTACGCAAGATGATGGGTGACCGCAAGTCCGAGTACTGGAAGGGACCCAACGCCGAGAAAAATCAGGCACGGTACCGTGATCTGACCACTGCACTATCGAAAGGAAGGTGACCCATGGGCGCAAATAAAGAGTACAACGCACCGGTGCGAATCGGCGGCGAGGACTACGAGACCGTCGCGGCCTCGCAGACGGACCAAGTGCTCGGGACCACCGGCAGTGTCGGTGACTTCCTCGGGCGCCTGATCATCACGGCCAGCACGGCAGCGACAGCCACCGTCAGCATCAAGGACGGCAGCGGCAGTGCCATCCCGATCTGCCCTGCGTTGGCCGCCGCCGGTGTGTTCGTCGTCGAACTGGGTATCCGCTCGACATCGGGCGCGTGGAAGGTCACCACCGGCGCCGGGGCCACCGTCGTCGCTATCGGCAAGTTCTCGGTGTAAGCGATGGCCTTCGGTCTCGACCCCGGCAAACTGGGCTTTAAGCTTGGGGACGTTCTTGTAGGCCTGAAGTCAGGCACCACGGACGTCCCTGAGACAATCGTCTCGGACCAAGGCCGGCTGCACGTACTGGGCT
The DNA here is from genome assembly GCA_016710435.1 of Hyphomicrobiales bacterium. Classification (NCBI taxonomy): domain Bacteria; kingdom Pseudomonadati; phylum Pseudomonadota; class Alphaproteobacteria; order Hyphomicrobiales; species Hyphomicrobiales bacterium. The sequence goes on from JADJVV010000015.1 coordinate 578, forward strand.
ATGTCTGGGACCCGAGCGGCTTGGCCTATGTGCTGCCGACAGTGGACGCCGGGGGAGGGTTGCTGGTACACGTGACCAACACGAACGACGAGGCGCAGCTCACCGTACGCCTCGACGATGTGGGTGGTGGGGTGGTGTATGTTGGGCACGCCGCGATCAGCGCCGCCGAGGCGTCTTCGGTGTGGCGCATTAAAAAGATTTTGACAGTAGGGGGCCTAACAAGCATACTCTGGCCCAGCGATAGCACGTTCACGCACAGGTGGGATCAGCGCGCCGCGTTGTCCTACGCATAAAAGGAGGGTACCCCCATGGCACAAGGCACGTTCAAATGGTTCGCGCAAGGTCTGCACGATCTAGGCAACAAAATCCACGACCTCGACGGCGACGACTGGCGTATGGGTATCGTCACTGGCGTCACGCCTACGGTCGCAACGGCAGCGCCGCATTGGGGCGGCACAGGCACGACTAACTATGCTACGAGTCAAGTGGCGACAGCCGGCACCAGCTACACCGGACCGATCGTTCTGACCGCCGAGGCTTGGGCGCTGAATGCGACCGGCGCGGCGATGGACTGCGCTGATATTTCCTTGGCGCAAGATGCCAGCGGCTTCACGAACGGCGCCTACGGCATCGTCTACAACAACACCGACGCCAACAAACGGGCCGTTGGATACCTCGAAATCTCCTCGACCAACGCGGCTTCACTCGTGGCCGGCGCGATCAACCTCACGATGAATGCTTCCGGCGTTCTCGCGCTGTCGCAGGCTTAATCATGGCCACCTACGCAGAGATGTTCGACATTGCCTCGAAGAACCTTATTCGAGATAAAATTACCGTGGCGGTAGCGATGCAGGCTGAGGTTATCCGCAAGGAACTCGATACGGTCACGAATCACGCCAATCGTCTGATCTGGGCGAAGACCGCGCTGATTGCTCCGCACGAAATGGCCTCTAAAATAATGTGGGCTATTGTCGTGCAGAACGCGGCTTTCACTTCGGCGCAGATCACAGGCGCATCGGATGCTGCGGTGCTTGCTGCGGTAGCCGCGACGGTCGATCTGTTCGCAACAGGGGCATAACATGACCACGCTCAACCCAGCATACGGCACGTACACGGCAATGACCGTGACGAACCTGCAGTCGCTGGCTATTGACACGACAGACCCATACGCAGGTTGGCAATCGGCGCGGGTTGATAACCAAACGTCAGTCAAGGCCGATGACTTCGAGGTGCAGATTCTGCTTTCAACGGCAGCGACTGCTCCGGCGAACGACTCGCTGGTTTATGTCTATGTGGTGCCCTGGGTCTATGACGGGTCGGCGTGGACTCCCGCTGCTAATTTCGGGACGACTACCAGGCCGACAGGCAGCGAAGGCACGGCCAGCATATCTGATCCGAACTCGATGAAGCTCGCCGCTGTGCTGCCGTACAAGATCACGTCGCAGCCGATTGACGGGTTCTTCAACATCGCTGCATTGTTTGGCGGCATCGTGCCGGACGGCTGGAGTCTTGCCCTGCGCAACAACTGCGGCGCGGCGCTGGGTACTGGCTGCGTTGTGGCGTATCGCTCGATTACCTACACGAACGCATAAGGCCGCGAGATGGGACTCGCCCGTTTCGCTCTGGCAAACGCAGGCCAGCCACAGTACGAGGCGCAGCTTGACCGGAGCAATCCGCTTGTCAGTCGGTTACGCTATGCGCAGCTCGGGTCGAGTTTGCGGGACGCTGTTTCTGGTCGTTTTGGCGTTGATAGCGGAGGGTCAACAAAAGCTGTCGGCCTAAAAGGGGGTACGCGTGAGTTCGTTCCGGCGAGCAATCAGTACGTAAACCTCGGCACGAAGGACATCTGTTCGGGCTATCCCCTGACGGTAGCTAGCTGGATACGATGGGACGACGTAAGCGCGACTGGGTTCGTCGCGTACTCGCTCAATGACACGAACTGTAGCGCGATTCTTGGCGCGCTTGGAGGGAGTGGGTGGGCGGCAAACGCGTCCTCGGCACCAGGATATCTGCAAAAAGGAGCACAAGCAACCGGGCTGAATCATTTCGTAACAATCCACCGAAACGGCACATGGGATATTTATATCAATGGTGTAATTCAGCCGAATGGCGGAACCGTATCGGCGTGGGGGCAGCCGGCGGCCGGTAATCATAGTATCGGCGGGCGGTTAGGCGGGGCCAGTTTAAGGCCTATGGATGGGCAGGTTCAAGACTTGCAGGTGTATCAAGGCGAACTGACCCCGACAGAAGTACAATCCCTCTATCGTAATCATTGGCAGATTTGGCAAGCTCCCGGCCCAAGCTTTGTTTTCCCGCTTCCAGCCGCCGTTGGTGGTGACTTAAACGTATCAGGCACGCTCGGCACAGCGACTGCTGCAGGCTACCTCGCAACCGTTGACCGTAAGTTGGAATTCACGACGACCTTGGGTACCGCGACGGCGGATGGGGCTACCGCGACAGTCAATCGTAAGTTGGAATTCACGACGGCCTTGGGTACCGCGACGGCGGATGGGGCTACCGCGACAGTCAGATGGTCCGAACTTGGAATTCCCGACGAACGCTGGGCACCGCGACGGCGGATGGGGCTACCGCGACAGTGCAGGATGGTGCCAACCTGAACATCTCCACGACCTCGGCACAGCGACGGCGGATGGGGCTACCGCGACAGTCAATCGTAAGCTGGAATTCACGACGACCTTGGGTACCGCGACGGCGGACGGGGCCCCCGCGACAGTCAATCGTAAGCTGGAATTCACGACGACCTTGGGTACCGCGACGGCGGATGGGGCTACCGCGACAGTCAATCGTAAGCTGGAATTCACGACGACCTTGGGTACCGCGACGGCGGACGGGGCCCCCGCGACAGTCAATCGTAAGCTGGAATTCACGACGACCTTGGGTACCGCGACGGCGGATGGGGCTACCGCGACCGTGCAGACTGGTGCCGACCTCAACATCTCCGCAACGCTCGGCACAGCGACGGCGGACGGGGCCCCCGCGACAGTCAATCGTAAGCTGGAATTCACGACGACCTTGGGTACCGCGACGGCGGACGGGGCTACCGCAAACGTAAGCAACGACGCGTTCACATTCACGACAACGGAGATGGACGAAATCGCACGCCGGCTGCTGACGAACTACCCCTGGCTGGTGAAACTCAAAGTCGTCTTGGACGCCCTCTAGGAGGCCTTATGGAAAAATCTCTCGTCTCGATCTCCCGTAAATGGCACGAGCCATTCGTCCGCGTCGACGTGACCGACGTCGGGATTGGGGTCACCACGACCCTGACCGACTTCATCACGGCACTGGCCACAGAGCTCAAGGCGCCCCCTGAGCAACTCCTCGCCGCCGCGGAAGTGGTGTGTGAAGGGCTGAAGCTGGAAACCCGCAAGGCGATGTAGAACGAAATACAGTTGCGATTCCTGAAACAAGCCGGTATAACGAAAACTGCAACCTGAGCCACGGCACCAGAGGCACTGAGCCTGATCCCGAAAGGGGCACCCAGACAGACATGACGACGGACACCCCAGCAGCGATGGGCACCTGAACATCTCTTCTCAATTCTATGGAGGCCGCCATGGCTGACACCGCATATCAAACCCAGTACCGCGATGAATTCATCGCGGGCTTCGAACAGCGTCAATCCCTTGTACGTGGTACCACGACCACGGAAGCTGAAGTCAAGGGCAATCAAGCGGTATTCCTCGTTGCTGACTCCGGCAATGCGCAAGCGGTAACCCGCGGCGTCAATGGCCTGATCCCGGCACGTGCTGACAACCTGAACCAATACACGGCTACCCTGGCCGAGTGGCATGATCTGGTTCGTCGTAACAGCTTCAACCTGTACGCCTCGCAAGGCGACGGTCGCCGTATCATGCAAGAAACCACGATGGGCGTGCTCAACCGCAAGGTCGACGCGGACATCATCGCGCAGCTGGAAACCGGCACCCAAGACACCGGCGCCGCCGCAACGGGCTCCTTGGCCTTGGCCATGTACGGCCTCACGATCTTGGGCAACAACGCAGTCCCGCTGGACGGCAATATCAGCGCCCTGATCACCCCGGCGTTCTACGCGTACTTGATGCAGACGAAGGAATTCACCAATGTCGACTACGTGAACAACAAACCCTTCGAGAATGGCATGACCATGTTCCGTTGGGCTGGTGTGAACTGGATCGTGCATCCGAACCTGACCGGCAAAGGCACCGCAGCTGAGAAGTGCGTCATGTACCACAAATCGGCCATCGGCCACGCGTGCGATCTGACCACGATCCAGTCGGCGGTCGGTTACGACGAAGAGCAGGATTACAGCTTCGCGCGCGCCACCGCGTTCATGGGCTCCAAGCTGCTGCAAAACAGCGGCGTGGTCATTATCAACCACGACGGTTCGGCTTACGCTGCGCAGTAATTAACTAGCCCCGGGGGCGACCTCGGGGCCTGACGAAAGGAAACATCATGGCATACAATGGCGCAAATCTCTCGCTGGTGTCCAACGCCCCGCTCACGGGTGCTGGGCAAATCTGGCGCTACACTGAAGCCACCGTACTCGGCAACATCGACGCGGCTGACTACTTCACCGACGCGGGCTCGCGCGGCATGAAGGTCGGCGACATCCTGTGGCACTACGACACCACCACACCGGCGGCTGTCGTAGTCTCCAGTCACGTTGTCAATACGGTCTCCTCGACCTACCCTGGCGCCGCAAACGTCAGCGTTGGCGTCGTGATCGGTACCGGCGGCACGTCGGGCGATTAAGCTTTACCCAAACCCTCACTCGGATACGTACCGGGTGAGGGTTTTCCTCAACTCTTGGAGTCGTTATGCCAAAAGCAATCTTGCAGAATGGGGTTACCCAAGCGGATTATGCGCGCGTCATCTGGCGCATTACCCCTGAACCCGGCACCACCCCCGAGGATGTTCTCGTCCCGAGCTACTACACCCACATCGCCAAGCAGCTCAAGCCTGGCGCGCGGATCGAGGTCGCTCCCGCAGACGGCACGTGGCTCGCTGAGCTGTACGTCCGCAGCGCCGACGGCAATTCCGCAAGGGTTGCCTTGCTTGCGCTCTACCAGTTCAACGGCGAGCAGCCCAGCACGGAACAATATGAGGTGAAGCACCGCGGCCCTCGTGGCTGGAGTGTGGTGCGTATCAGCGACAAAAAGGCCGTCTTCGAAAATGGCGTTGCCAAGGAAGATGCTGAGAAATGGGTGACTGACCAGAGTCTCGCGTAAATGACTACTAAACTGAGCCTCTACAATGGCGCGCTTCTCGAATGCGGGGAGCGTCCCCTCGCAGACCTCAGTGAAGTAGGGCAGCCTCGTCGCCTGCTTGACCAGGCCTGGGACGCCGATTTTGTGGATTACGTCCTCGGGCAAGGTCAGTGGAAATTCGCAACTCGAACGGCGGAACTGGTGGCTTCGACCACAGTGCAGCCCCCGTTCGGGTACGCGAAGGCCTACGACATCCCGGTCGATCTGGTGCGGACTGTCGGGCTCTGCTCCGACGAGTTCATGACCGAGCCTCTCTTGGCGTACGACACAGAGCAGGGCTACATTTTCAGCGACGTGGAGCCGATCTACCTCTCCTACGTCAGCAACGACACCGACTACGGCGGCGATCTGTCCCGCTGGCCCCCGGACTTCGTGCAGTATGTGCACGCCTGTTTGGCCAGCCGGATCATCAAGCCGCTGAACCAGAGCGAGAGTGATCGCAAGACGCTTTATTCGCTCGTGAAGATGCGGCTCACCGACGCCCGATCAAGTAACGCGATGGAGGGGCCGACCAAGTTCCTCCCGATGGGCACGTTCGTTCGCGCGCGAATGGGGCGCGGCGGTAGCCGTATCGACCGTGGGCGTCGCAACCGGTTGATCGGGTAATATGGACTCCAGGCCGATTCTCCTCGCCTTTAACCGAGGACTCGTGTCTCGGCATGCCCTCTCTCGCGTCGACCTGAAGCGGATGGCACTCTCCGCGGAGACACAGACCAACTGGATGCCCCGCGTTCTGGGATCGATGTCCCTGCGCAACGGCACTCGGCTGATTCGCGAAACACGAAACAACCTGCCCGCAGTGCATTTGTCGTTTGTCTACTCGATCTCGGACACCGCGGTCCTTGAGCTGACGGACTACGCGATGCGTGTCGCGATCAACGACGTGATCATCTCGCGCCCGGATGTGGACACCCTCGTAACGAATGGCGACTTTATCACCGACCTTTCTGGTTGGACGGACTCGGACGAATCCGGGGCGTCGTCCACATGGAGCGCTACTGTCGCGATGTCGCTACTCGGTACCGGGCTGAACTACGCGATCCGTGACCAGCAGGTAACCGTCGCGCTGGCGGATCGGGGCGTCGAGCACGCCCTCGAGATCGTCGTCAAACGAGGCACCATGGAGCTGAGCATCGGAACAGCGCTTGGCGGCACGACCCTCGTTTCCGCGATGAAGCTCCGGGAAGGCGCGCACTCTATCGCGTTCACTCCGACCACGGCGAGCGTCTATGTCCGTTTGGCTGCGAACGACACCACCGCGGTGCTTGTCGACTCCTGCCAGATCGCGATGCCTGGCGACATGGTGCTGACCACCCCTTGGGCGGAGAGCGACCTCTCAGACATCCGTGCCGACCAGTCGGGGGACGTCACGTTCACCGCAGACGGCGGCAGCCGACAACAACGGATCGAGAGGCAGGCTCCGCGGTCTTGGTCCGTCGTGTCGTATTTCGCCGAGGATGGCCCCTTTCTGTCCGAGAATCTAACCACGATCCGTATGAGTGTGGCGGCGCTGTCCGGCAGCACGACACTTACCGCTTCGCGCGACTTCTTTACCGCCAGCAACGTCGGCTCCTTGTTCCGGCTCGCGTCGGCTGGGCAAACCGTATTGTCTACCCTTGTGGCCGAGGATACCTACACCTCCTACATCCGGGTCACGGGTGTTGGCGCCGGCCGAAGCTTTGCCATAACCCTGACGGGCACATGGGTCGGCACCCTGACCCTGCAGCGCTCCGTTACCGAGCCTGGCGACTGGACGACCGTCACGACCTACACGGCGGGGACCAACACGACCTACGACGATACCCTAGCCAACCAGGTTATCTACTACCGGATCGGCTTCCGTACGGGCGCCTTCACCTCGGGCAGTGTGGCCGCGAGCCTTATCTACTCTTCAGGCACGATCGAAGGGATCGGCATCGTTACAGGATACACCAACGCGAAAAACGTCAGCCTCGATGTCCTCCGCGACTTCGGTAGCACCTCCTTGACCGCCAGCTGGTGGGAAGGGGCGTGGTCTCCACGCCGTGGTTGGCCTTCCGCGGTTGTGCTCCATGACGGGCGCCTCTGGTGGGCCGGTAAAGACCGGATCGCGGGCTCCGTCTCGGACGCGTTCGATAGCTTCGACGATACCGTCGAGGGCGACTCTGGGCCGATATTCCGGACGATCGGATCAGGCCCGGTTGATACGATCAACTGGCTCGTGTCCCTCAGCTCGATGCTGGTGGGCGGGCAAGGGCGAGAGTTCGTGGCCAAAGCCAGCTCGCTGGATGAGCCTCTGACTCCGACAGCGTTCACGTTGAAGACCGCGGGGACGCTGGGCTCCGCGGCGATTCGTGCGGTGCAGCTGGACGCCAGCGCGGTTTATGTCCACCGCAACGGCTCCCGGGTTTATGAGATTTCACTCGACGGCGCCACATACAACTATACCTCGAACGACTTGACGTCCGTGGTTCCCGAGATCGGCGCCACGGGCTTTGTCCGGATCGCCGTACAACGGGTGCCTGATACCCGAATCCACTGTGTCCGCGCGGATGGTACTGCCGCGATCCTGGTGTTCGACCGGATCGAGAAGGTCACCTGCTGGGTTCTGTACGAGACCGACGGGGTCATTGAGGATGTCGTGATCACTCCTTCGGTCAATAGCGAGGACGTGGTGCAATACACCGTCGCCCGCACCGTCAACGGAGCAACGAAGCGCTATTTTGAAAAATGGTCCCTAGACTCCGAGGCCGTCGGTGCCGCGACAACCGTACTCACCGACGCGAGTATCGAGTACACCGGGGCCTCGACGGCAACGATCACCGGGCTTGGGGCGCACGAGGGCGAAACCGTCGTGGTCTGGGGCAACGGGAAAGACTTGGGCTCGTACGTCGTCACCGGTGCCCAGATCACGCTCTCCGAAGCCGTGACGTACGCCTGTATCGGGAAGCCCTACACGGCGCAGTTCAAGAGCGCACGGTTCGCCGAAGCGTCCGAGATCGCCCTCGGGCAGAACCAGCAAATTCACCACGTCGGGCTGCTTCTGGCCGACACGCACGCGCAAGGCATCCGGTTTGGCCAGGACTTCGCGCACATGGACAGCCTGCCCCAGATGGAAGAGGGCGTGCAAGTCGATCAAGACTCGATCTGGAGCACTTACGTTTACGACTCGATCCCTGTCGAGGGCTCGTGGACAAACGACACCCGGCTCTGCCTCGAGGCGTCGAGCCCCCGCTGCTGTACCGTATCCGCGGCAGTCGTCTCGGTGACCGGCCATGGCAAGTAATACGGTATTCCGCCCCGCTACCCGAGAGGACGCGGCCCGGTTCTATAAAGGCATCCCACAACTCTCGTTCCGAGGGTGGGTGGCCGAGCAAGGCGGCAAGATCGCCGCGATCGGGGGCGTCTCTTATGAGGGGGGCCGCCCGGTGGCGTTCAGTGAGATTACCGACGCCTTCAGGAACAGCAAGAAAGACGTGGCAAAAGGGTGTAGAATCCTGATGCGGATGATTGATACAATACGTGGCCCGGTGTACGCTGTCGCGCACCCGGGGGAATCAACCTCCGCGTATCTGCTTATCAAGCTTGGATGGCGCCCGACAGGGCGGTTTACCGAGCTCGGTGAGCTCTTAGTGAGGGAGTAAGCCATGTTCATGGCACCGTTATTGACGTCCATGGGGATGGCCGCGAGCACCGCGGCTACCGTCGGCACTGTGGCCAGCGTGGCCGGCGCGGCGATGACCGTGCTTGGGGGGGTCAGCCAAGCCAACGCGGCCAACGATGCCGCGAAGTACAACGCCGAGAGCGCGCGCAACGCAGCGCAGACGAACAAGAACATGCTCGACGCGAAGGCCACCCAAGAAGAGGCGGTCTCTCAAGTCGCGGCGACTCAGAAGCGGAAGGACTTGGAGCTTCGGCTCTCCCGCGCGTATGCCGTTGCGGCCTCCCAAGGCGGCGGGGCCCCGCCCGAGTCCTTGATCCGCGGGCTGATCGATAAAGGCGAGACCGCAGCGTGGTACGACCTCTATTCAGGAACAGAGAAAGCGAAGACCCTCCGGTTCCAAGGCGAATCGGGGCTCGACACGGCGATCCGTCAAGGCGACGCGAATGTCGCGCACACCAAGTCGGCGGCCAACGCGACGATCATGGGCAGTGTGGTGAAAGGTGCGAGCATGCTGTCCTTCGCGCCTGGCGCGCCCCCGGGGATCGACGCCGGCGTGACGGACTACACAGGGTCCTACACCCGCAACGGGCCTTTCGACGCTCGCACGTTTTCTGGGCAGATATACGACTAATGGCTAAACTCCCTTCAGCAGCAGATTTCAACGAGGGGCTCCCGCAAACGCGAGGCGCCAATTCTGTGCAGGCTGTGCAGGTGCAGCCTGATCTCGCCACCGGCCGGATGCTTGAGGGCGTCGGCGAGCTCGTCTACAAAGAGTCCCAGAAGCTTGACGGACTCCAAGCCGAAGAAGCCCTGAGCAAGATTCGGCAAGCGCGGCTCGACCTCACCATGGGCGAGCAGGGCGCGTACTCGGTCAAAGGCGGAAGCGTTCTCGATCCGAAATACGCCTCCGGGTACAAGAGCCAGCTCGAGACAACGACCGCGGGCATTATGGCCAACCTGTCGCCGGGTGCGCAAGCACGGCTCAAGCCCCACGCGGATAGAGAGCTGACGGGGCTGCAGTCTGACGTGCTCAGACACTCGATGACCGAGGCAGAGAAGTACCACACGATGGTGCGAGAAGGCTCGGCCGCCACGATACAGAATATCGGCATGGCGCAATGGGGCGATCCGATCGCGTTCCAAGCACAACTGGCGGAGCTCGATAAGATCGCGATGTCGGACGCCAGCAAGATGGGCCTCACCGGCGCCACTGAGGAGGAGAAGAACACCCTCACCGCGCTGCGCCAGAAGCGGATGTCCCCGATGTTTGTCGGCGGCATCACCGCGGCTCTGGACTCCAGAACCCCGGCCGGTGTTGCCCGCGCCGAGGAGCTGTTCAAACAAGGCGGGCTGGTGATCGATGCGAACGCCAGGCTCCAGCTGGGCGAGCATATCAGCAAGGCGAAGGATGGCCTGGCTGTCCAAGCATCCGCCGGCGGTATCGTGGCGCAGGTAGCCCAGAGCAACGCGCCGACCGAACGACTGAACGTCGCAGCAATGACCACGGCAGTGAACGTCACGGAGTCCGGGGCACCTGCTGGGAATCACTACACCAAAACTGGCGCCTTGATCCTCGGTCCAGTCATCCCGGACGGGATGCACAAGGGCGATCGCGCTGTCGGGAAGTTCCAGATCATGCCGAAGGTAGCGCCGCAAGACGCCAAAGAAGCCGGTTTAGCCTGGGACGAGAAGCTGTTCTACTCTGCGACGCCTGAAGGTGAAAAGTATCACGAAGCGCTGCAGAAGGCGCACGTCGCCCGGATCATGAAGAACGTGAGCACACCGGAGCAGTTTTTCGCCGCCTACGTGGGTGGGGAGAACGGGGTCGCCGCTGCCGTCAAGAAGTACGAGAAGTACGCCGCCTCTGGCCTCGAGAAGGCTGGCGTGCCGCCTCCGGTTCTGAACCCGGATGGTTCCCAGTACGTGCTCAACCCCGCGCGCCCGGTCAGCTTCATCGACTTCATGGCCAAGCCGGACATGGTGCGGGACTATGTGAAGAAAGCCTCGAAGACCTACGCGGCCCTGCCGGACGTGATACAACCCAGCAGCGCGGAGCTGCGCTCCCAGCTCGAGAAGCAACATCCAGGGCGTCCCGACCTTGTGGCCTCCGGGATGGCTATCGTGGAGAAGCGCCTCAAAGAAGCGGACGAACAAGTGAAGCAGGGTATCGACGTCGCTGTCGCGCAGGCGTATAAGTACATGGATATGAACCAAACCTTCGAGGATATCCCCCAGAGCCTGCTCGCGAAGCTCCCGGCTAAGGAGCAAGACACGCTCCGCAAGGCGATGATCGAACACCAGACTGGCACGCCACGCGACAGCAACCAGCAGGTGCTCGCCCTCCTGAATACCGATCCGCAGTACGCCGCCCGGATGCCCGCTGGGGAGTGGGCCAAGCTGCGCCCGCAGCTTTCCGAAACCGCGTGGAAGTTCCACGACAAGCAGCGCGCCGCGATACGGGATGGCGACACGAAGTCCGCAGAAGCGCTGAACTCCGGGGCCGTCAACACGGCGCTCAAGGGGGTCATGTTCAACCTCGGCTTTAACCCAAACCCGAGGAAGACCGACGCCGTCGAGATCGCCCGGTTCAACACCGCCCGGTCGCTTTTGGATCAAGCCGTTCTGGAAGAGCAAGCCCGGCTGAACCGGCAGCTGACGGATGTCGAAGTGATGAAGCTCCTCTCGGATAAATTGAAGACGCAAGAGGACATCAAGCACTTCTTCGCTGCTGACGAGAAAAAACCGGTTCTGACGATGGCCTACTCCGACATCCCGTCCAAGGTTCGCAACGAGATTTATGATGATCTCAAGAAGAAAACAGGCACCCCGCCAACAGATGCGCAGGTGCTCCTGACGTACAAGCAGTGGAAGACGCGAGTCGCCTCCGCACCCCCGAAGGCTGAAGAACGGTATATACCTGTTGTGAGCGCACTATAAATGGATGATCGTCAGATTCAGGCCGGCATAAGTGCCACCCTCTCGGAAGACGCGCAACTCAAGGCGGCGACCCTGCGGAACAACTTTGCAAGCGTCGCGGGCACCAGCCCGGATGACTTCGCGAAACAGAAGGCACTCTCCGAAGCCTCGGGGATTTCTCTACCCCACCTGCTCGCGAACCCAGACGTCGCGAGGACACAGAGCGCGCTGAAGGACACGGACTTTTCAGGGCTCGTGATGAAGTCCCCCAAGACGGCGGGCTTCTTGGAAAACCCGATACACGCGGGCATCTCCCGGGATGATACCGATAACCTGAGCGCAATGGAGCACGCTCCACTCACTCAACTATTTTGGTGGCTCGATGATCGCGGGCGGGCACGATCTGGTCGGTGCTGGAGCGAAGCTGCTGTCCGCGGTGCTCCCCACCACATCGGATCAAGACCTTGCGGTGCTCTACAAAAACGATCCGGTTGGCCTGCAGCGCATGCGCGACCAGTCCCTCGCCACGTTCTTGGATCGGTTTGCCCGGGGGCAGACTGCCCGCAGTGAGAAGACGATGGCGGGTGTCACGCCCCAAGCCAAAGCGCTATTCGGCGATCTCAAGTACGCGACCACTGACGCCAGCGAGGCGGCATACCTGTCGCCTGTTAAAGTTATTAGTGACGCGGTTCGCTCACTCCCCACTACAGGCGCCTTGCTTCTCACTGCCCTACTCACTCGTGGCGCGTCCTTAAAGGCGGAGCAGAGCGCGATCGCTGCGGGGATGACCGCTGCGGAGGCGCGCACCGCGGCGACTGAGGCGGCGGTGCAGATGGCGTCTAAGTTTGGTGCCGCGTCGGAAGGCACTATAGGCTACGCACAAAACGCGCTGCAGACCCAAAGCGAAAACGAAAAAATCCCTTTCAAAAAGCTCGAGGCGTCGCCCGAATACCAAGAGCTGATCGCAAAAGGTTTCGATCCAGCAGCAGCAAGAATCTACCTGGCGTCAAAATCCGGGGAGATCGCCGGTGTGGGTGGTGGCGTCTCCGATGCGGTTGCGAACGCCTTCGGCGGCAAGGTTCTCGGCAAGATACTCAGCGAAGGCGGCGGCGTTTTGGCGCGGATGGCAAAGGGCTTTATCAACGAAGGCGCCGTCGAGGGTATCCAGAGCCCCCTTGAGACATGGTTCCAGAACGCAGCCACGAAGCAGCTGATGGACCCGTCGAAAGACTTGAGCGAAGGCCTGCTCGAGAGCACCATCCAAGGCTTTATGGTCGGCGGCCTCACGGGCAGCGCCTTCGCGGGCGCACTAGGGCACTCGCAGCAAAACGAGCAGGCCGCCGAAAGCGCCGCCCGTATCGCCGAGCTCTTTGCTGCCGCAGCGAATAGCCTCACCGGCAAGCGATCCCCCGCAACCCTGGACGCGTTCATCGAGCACTTGGCGCCTGGAGCGACCGTGCTGATCGACCCCGTCAAATTAAACGAAGTGCTGTCTCAGTCCGGCGTCGACCTCGGCGTGCTGCCGACCGCGGCGGCGCAGATGGCCGAAGGTGAGATCGGCGGATCAGGGATCGAGATACCGGTCAGCGAACTGGTCACAGGACTTACCGGCACCGGCGCAGAGAAAAGCATCGTCAACCATCTCCGGATGGCGCCCGACATGCCGACCTTGGCAGAAGCCCAAGACTTCGACTCGAAGGCAGCTGAGTTCTTCCAGACCGAAGCCGACCGCATTCTTGAGCAGGAATCCAAGAACGCGGACTTCACGGCAGCGGCACAGGCGGTGCACGACGACCTCTTTACCCAGCTCACCGCCGTTGGGCGACACGGCCCGCAAGTCAATACCAGCTACGCAAAATTGGGCTCGGCGTTCTACACGACCCTGGCCAACAAGCTTGGGGTCACCCCCCTGCAGGTACGGGATGGCTGGACCGACAGCGACGGCGGCGTGCATCGTGGGTACGCGCTGAAGATCGGCGGAGACCCGAGCGACGCACCACAACTAAGCCAAGGGTTCAGCCACGGGCAGGCGATGCTGAACATCGGCCTTGATGTAGGCGCGACCGACCGTGCACAGAAGATCGACGCCGCGTTCGCCAAGCAGGAGATTGAAAAGCTCGGCGTCCAAGTCCTGTCCGGCGCCGAAGTAGTCGGCGAGTACGAACTCGACGGCGCGCAGGTACAAGAGAAGACCTACGTGCCGCACCTCAGCCGCCCGCTCACGGAAGCAGAAACGACGCAGCTGGCTGAGGCTCTCGGGCAAGAAGCGATTGGGCACTATTACAACGGCACAGGGAACCTCTGGGGGCCGAACGCCTCTGCGTGGGGCGAGTTCGCCCCCGGCTTCTTCAAAGATCAAGAGGGCAACTCCTTGCTGTCATACCAAGAGCGAGGGCTGGCTCAAGCGATGGCCGCGTACCGGGCGCCCGAAAAGCGTAACGAGAAGGGCGATCTTCTGGCACCCAACGGGAAGCCCTCGAATCTCGACGAACGCCAGTGGCATATCGTCAGGTCGCCCCAGTTCAAGGAGTGGTTCGGTGACTGGGAAGCGGGCGACGTGTGGGCTCGTGGCGACGTCTCGAAAGTCGTCGATGCGAATGGTGAGCCGTTGGTCGTATATCACGGAACGAAGACCGGTGGTTTCACCACATTTCGCCCAGATAAGGCCGACGAACACCGGACGCCGATGATCTTCACGGCAGCCACTCGCGACACCGCGAGCACGTATGCAGGCTCGCACAGCGACATCGCACTCGGCCAAGACCCTAAGACACAGGCCGACTTCGAGGAGCGGGGTTTCAGCTTCGACGAGACAGAGGCTGGGCAGTACGAAGTCTATGATCCTAACTGGCGCCTTATCGCCGAAGGCGTATCGCTGACGCAAGCCTTGCAGGAAGCGGCCGACGAGTTCAAGTACAACGGCAACAGCTACGAACACGACAATCAACGTGGTGTCTACCCTCTCTTCCTGAACATTCGAAACCCCAACGAGGCGTACTTCGAGGGCGCGAACTGGGACGGCACTGTTTATGACAAATACGAAGTTCGTGATCTACGCAACGAAGACCCTATCTATGGGTCGAATGACAGTCGTTTCTTTGCTACGGCTGCAGACGCGCGAGCTGCCGCTGAACTGGCGGGTATCGACGAATCAGACTACGAGGTAACCCCGGCGCAAAACCTCTGGGAAACCACGAATTCTGTCGCCGAAGACGCGAAGCGGTACGGCAACGACGGCGCCATTATCCGAGAAACAACAGACGACGGCGGACATGGCGGCCACGCCGATGTCGACGACATCTTCGTGTTCTTCAAACCAAACCAGGCGAAGAGCGCGACCCAGAACTTGGGAGCCTTCTCGACGACGGATGACAACATCCTGCACCAGTCACAGAGCACCCGGCGCCCGACCACGAAGCGCGCCCCCGAAGATCACCTCGGCGGGGTACCGCTGACGGTCGACTACACCAAGATCGAACCGGAAAAGAATGCCCAGAATATGGCGCTGGCCGCCAAATACCCCGGGCTTCGGTTCAAGGCACGCGATCCGGCCAAGCGTGTCGAAGAGTTTATCCAACACGCTACCGATAACTTGCTGTGGCTGCACGACCAGATTCCCGCGGACATCCGCAACCGCAGCAAACTGTGGTACGACGGTGCACGCACGATCACGGAACGCTGGGCTACAAAATACAACAAGACGGATGCGCAGATCGCGGCCGTGCTGGCGGTGTACTCGCCTCAAAGAGACTGGTTCATGAACGTGTCTCTGGCGGAGCGCACTCTCGACATCGTCAAGAATCAGCAGAACACGCCGTGGTCTCCTGAGATGTCGAAGGTATCCACGACGATCCTGAGCAAGGAACAGTTCGCGCTGCTGCGCGCCCAGATCGAGGGCAAGACGCTGAGCCAGCTCACGGATCGGTTCGAGCAGGCGGCGTGGCTGCGAGTCTATGACGAGGCGCACAACAACCGCGGGCACCGCTTGGTCACGCCCGAAGGCGGCCTCGGTGAGTTCGTGCGGAACGGCAAAGACGTCGATGCGAAGACCGGATGGCCGGGTTTTGCTACGATCATCAAGGCGCTTTACGTGATCGAAGACGGATCGGCCGCGACGATCGACGCCGCGCTGGGCGCGGAGCACAAGGTCCGCAGCTTCTACAACAACATCTTTCACCCGAACAGCGACCAAGGCTTCGTGACGATCGACACTCACGCCGTCGCGGCGGCCTTGCTTCGGCCCCTTTCAGGTGATACCTTGGAAGTGTGGCACAATTTTGGTCGTTCGGGCGCCGCGCAGAGCGCAGCAACCGGGATGTCCGGGACGTACCCCTACTACCAGGAAGCCTACCGTCGCGCAGCGGAAGCCCGCGGCCTACTCCCTCGTGAGATGCAGTCGATCGCCTGGGAAGCCGTGCGGGAACTCTACACGATGGGGTTCAAGCACGACAAGGCAAAACTGACTGCACTTGACAAGATATGGAGCGAGTATGGAAAAGGAAAGCGCAGCATCGACGACGTCCGAGACCAAGTCCTCAAGCTCGCCGGAGGCATCGAGCGCCCCGCTTGGATCGGTCGAGATTCTGGCCTATCTGAAAAAGGCTGGGCTTCAACCTACACGAGCGAACTACTTGGCCGTAGCGCACCCGGAACTGATGGGCGCGGAACCCGACGCGGAAATCGAGGCGTCGCTGCCCAGGGCACTTCAGAAGTCCTGAACCAGTCGGCACCGCTCATCCGAGCGGGCGCCGTCTCAGCTCCGGTAGTAGGCGTTCACTTCTCCAAGCAAGCCCGGGAGATGCTCAACAGCGGCTACTTCGGCACCGGTACCAAGGGCGCCGAAGCGGAGCGGTTGGCCCAATCGAACGACCCCCGGATCAAGCAGCGGATCGCGTTTTATATTGACGAGGGCTCCGGGGTACACCCCGAACCGGGCGTGGGGGGTGTTGCGCACGTCGCTACGCTGTCAAACCTGTACGATGCCGACGCGGATACCCTGAAGATATTCCGACGCAACCAGCGCGACCTGAACGCGGCGGAATCGGCTGTCCTTGACGCCGGCTTCGACGGGTACCTGCAGCGCAAGAACTTCACGAACCAAGGCACGGCTGTTTTGCTCGGGTCTCGTGGCGTGGATGCCGAGCACGTGGGCGGCGTCGAAGAGGCGAACGCTCGCGCGACGGTACCGCCGCCTGCTGACATCCCCGCGATGAAGACCTTGGCCATCCAGCTCATGAACGACCGCACGCTCCCGGGCGGTGCCCTGCTCCCGAGCGAGTGGAAGGCCGCGCTGATGAAGAAAGATTCGCCACTGGTCAGGCTGATCGACTTTGATCAGTTCAATCCCGACGAGCGTATCTACAAGGATCAACTCGCGGGCGCGTTGTGGCAGACCAGCGAGACGTGGTACTACTCACAGCTCACCCGCGCGATCGAGAACGCGAGCGACAAGATTTTCACAACCGGCAAGAGCGCGGCGCAGTGGCTGACCGCCAACGCGGGCAAGCTGGGCGTCAAGAAGGAAGAGCTGGAATTCACAGGGATCACCGACTGGCTCGCTCTGCAGCCGAAAGTCACGAAGGCCGACGTGGTCGCGTTCATGCAGCAGGGCGGGGTGAAGGTCGAAGAGGTGATGCTGGGTGCCAAAGACCAATCAATTGAGGATCGCTACACCAAAGCATTTGAGGCCGAAAAAGTAGCGATGTGGAAGATGCAGAGTCTGACTCAAGACACAGCCCGATTAGATGCTACGAATCTTCCTTGGTGGGCGTTTGATGAGGCGATAGGTGATAAGCACGCAACGGCCAAGATTGATCGTCTCGGGCTATCTCAAGAAGCGCGGCAGGCTGTTCGTGAATACGGTATTGTCAGGAATGAACTCGGTGAGGCAATAGCAGACAGAGAAGCAGATAAACGCGCGGCAACCAAGTTTGCCTCGTACGTTCTGCCCGGCGGTGAGAACTACCGCGAGTTGCTGATTACGTTGCCTGAGCGTGATCCGAGAAATCTGAACGACATTTCGCAAGAGATGTTCGGAAAGCGATTCTCAGACCTAGAAGACGACGACGCGAATGCAGTCACCCGCGCAGAGCAGACGCAGAGCAGAACTTCCGCTCCTCGCACTTCGACCAACCCAACATCCTCGCCCACATCCGCTTCAACGAGCGCACCGATGCCGAAGGCGCGCGGGTTCTGTTCGTCGAAGAGGTGCAGAGCGACTGGGGGGCAGAAGGGGAAGAAAGACGGTTTCGGCGTAGAGCGCGAAACGAAGCCTGTATCCGAGGGCGAATACAGCGATTTTATGACGCGCATGAAAGACGCAGCGGCAGAAGAACTCGTTCGTCGCGGTGCGGGGCAGGTTACACTAGATACCGCTCGCGTTATTGCCAACTCTCAACCCATCCTGGCCGTAGCCGAATGGGCCGGCATGACAGCGGAGTACGCTGACATTCAAGCACGGCAGGACGAAGACTACCAGATCGATCAACGCGGACGTGGCGCTGTACCTTCAGCTCCTTTCGTCACCGACACGAAGGCTTGGACCGGTCTCGCCGTCAAGCGCATCTTGGCTTACGCCGCCGAGAATGGTTTCGATAAGGTGGCGTGGACGACCGGTGAGCAGCAGGCGGAACGGTATGATCTGAGCAAGCAGGTTTCCGGGATCAGCTACCGGAACGCGAAGAACGGCGAAGGATACGAGGTCCAGGTGATCGGCGACAAAGCCAATACGATCTGGTCTAGCGAGCACGCAACCGCGAGCGAATTGGAGGACGTGGTCGGCAAAGAGATCGCCAAGAAGATCGCCGACGGCGCCAAAGCGGAATGGGCAAACCTTTCTGGCATCGACCTCAAAGTCGGTGGCGAAGGCATGCACGCCTACTACGATCAGATTCTGCCGCAAGTAGTTCGCGACGTGCTCAAGAAAGTCGGGGGCGGGCAGGTCGAGACGGTTACTATCGCCACCCGAAGCCTCGCGGCGAACCGAACATCGAACGACTGTCGAACTTGCAACAGCCCGGCTTTGCCATCACCCCCGCCATGCGCGAAGCAGTCTCCAAAGGGCTGCCGCTGTTCCAGCCGGGGCAAGAAGCGCCGAAGCTTGGCAGCTTCTCCCCGCAGACGCTTGACTTGCGTCTTCTGGCGAACGCCGACTACAGCACCTTCGTGCATGAGCTGGGGCACTTCTTCCTGACCGCCTATGCGGATATCGCGGCACAGGAAGGCGCCCCCCAGAACATCGTCGACGACATGAACGCGATCCTGAAGCAGTTCGGCGTGGCCGATCTCGCGACTTGGAACGCGATGCCCCTTGAGCAGCAGCGGCCATACCACGAGCAGCTCGCCGAATCTTTCGAGCAGTACGTGTTCACCGGCAAGGCGCCGAGCCTCGAGCTGCAGCCTCTCTTCAGCACGATGTTGTCGTGGTTCAAGAAGGTCTACGGGAGCCTGAAGGACTTCGTCGCCGGCCACCCGAGCGCCAAACTGAACCCGGAACTGTCGGCGATCTTCGACCGCATGCTGGCTACCGATGCCGAGATCGCGGCCGCCAACGCCGCCCGCGGCTACGTGGCGCTGTTCAAGGACGCGGCCGAGGCCGGGATGTCGGACAAGGCCTTCGCAGCCTACACGGCGCTTGACGATGCCCAGCGCGAGGATGCCGAGTCGATGCTGCGAGCCCGGTCGCTTCGCGACATGAAGTGGCTCCAGGCACGCCGCAACAAGATCATCGCGGCGCTGCAGGAAGACGCCAAGGAAAAGCGCGCCGAAGTCCGCAAAGAGATCGCCGCCGAAGTCAAGGCTGAACCGATCCGTCAGGCGGAGCGGTACCTGAAGCACGGCGTGATCCTCAACGAGGTAGGCGCCGACATCGCCCCGCTCGGTCCGAACAAGCTACAAATCTCAGAGGTCAAGGCGCTATTCCCCGAAGAGGCGTTGACCCCGCAGCCTGATTTCACGAAGCTCAACTATGGCAAATACGGCCTCCTGGCTGAGGTAGGTCTGTCTCCTGAAGAGGTCGCCACCCGGTTCGGTATCGAGTCCGGGACCGACTTGGTCACCGAGTTGCTGAACCTTCCCAAGATCAACGACGACATCGAAGCGCGTACGGATCAGGCGATGCTTGAGCGGTACGGCGACCTGTCGTCCCCTGACGCGATCGCCCGGGCAGCCGACGAGGCGATCCACAACGACTTCCGCACCCGTGCCGTGGCCACCGAGTTGTCGGCGTTGGCCGCGAACATCGGCCCCGCCTCGGTACTGATGAAGGCCGCCAAGGAATACGCCCGTCAAGTGCTCGAGACGAAGACCAGCAAAACGCTTAAACCGTGGAGCTACGCGGCCGCAGAGACCCGCGCCGGCAAAGCGGCGATGGCTGCCCTGAAGAAGGGCGACCGTGAGCAGGCCGCGGTCGAGAAGCGAACCGAGCTCGTGAACCACGTGACCGCCAAGGAATCCTACGCGGTCGAGAAAGAGATCAAAGCGATCGTCGCGAAGTTCAAGAAGCTGGCGGCGTATAACGACAAATCAAGCGCTGTGAAGTCTCGCGACTTCGCGACGGTGCAAGCACTCCGAGTGATCCTGGCCGACCACGGTGTCGGGGTGCCCAAGGGCGTTTCCGCGAACGAGTACCTCGAGACGGTCAAGGAGCACGATCCTGCCGCCTTCGCCCGGCTCAGCGAGCTGGTCGCCGTTACCGGTGAAGAGCCGAAGCACTGGACCGAGATCACTGTGGCCAACCTGCGCAACCTGGCTGAAGCGGTCGACGATATCTGGTTCGCTGCAGCACGCACGCGCCAGATGGAAGTCCAAGGCAAGATGGTCTCGCAAGAGGCGATCGCGGCGGAGTTGCTCGAGACGCTCGTTGCCCAAGGAATACCGGATCGCGTACCCGGCGAAGGCTGGGCGCCGACCAAGGCCGAGAAGCGCAAGATGAAGTTTGGCGCCATGAAGGCGCAGTGGCAACGGATGGAGTTCATCGCCAGCAAGCTGGACGGGAACCGCGCTGTCGGGCCATGGCTCAAGAACATTATCAGTGTCGTACAGGACGGCCTCAACGACATGAACGTGGTGAAGGCCGACGTGATGTCGCAATACGCCGCGCTCCTCGACACGATCGCCCCGACTTTGAAGAACGGTGAGATCAACGCCCCGGAACTGGGGTACCTCTTCGGGAAAGAAGGCAGCGGCATGATCGAGCTGCTCCACGCGATCCTGCACACCGGCAACGAGAGCAACATGCGAAAGATGCTGCTCGGCCGTGGCTGGGCTGTTGAGCGTCAGGACAAGAGTCTCGACACCAGCAAGTGGGATACCTTCATCACACGGATGATCGCCGAGGGGCGGATCACCAAGGCCCACTACGACTTCGCACAGGGCGTGTGGAACCTGATGGAGAGCCTGAAGGACGATGCCCAGAAGGCGCACCGCGCGGTGTTCGGGAAGTTTTTCGCAACCGTCACGGCACGGCCCTTCACGAACCAGTTCGGAACCTACGCCGGCGGGTACGTGCCTGCGCTGACGGACTCCGACATCGTGCACGATCGCGAGGTCGAGAAGCTGCGAGACGCCGCCACGAACGAGATGGGTGTTGCCTTCCCTGAGCCGCCGAAGGGTTTCACCAACAAACGGGTCACGAATTACAACAAAGAACTGAAGCTCGACCTCCGGTCGCTTGGCGCGCACATCAACCAGGTGCTGCTGTTCTCGCACATGGCCGTGCCGGTGGCCGACATCCGTCGGGTTCTGTCTCGCCCCGAGATTTCAGGTGCGCTCAATCGGCTCTACCCGGGCATGATCGTGAACGCGATCAACCCGTGGCTGGTACGCGTCGCACGGAACACGGTATCCCCGCTCGCCACGGACATGACTCGGTTCATCCGGATGGCGCGCAGCCGTGCGGGAACCAACACCATGATGGGCAGCATCAGCAACTCGGTGCAGCAGATCACGGGCATCATCCCCGCGACGGTGGCGATCGACAGCAAGTATCTGCGCCGCGCGCTGGTGGACGTGATCTCGCACCCGGTCGATACAACCGAGATGGTGAAGGAATTGTCGGTCTACATGCGCACCCGGATCGATAACGAAGTCAATGCCGCGATGGACAACGTTGAGCAGATTCTGGTCAATCCGAACGTATATCAGTCGGTCGTTGACTGGACTCGCCGGCATGCGTACTTCATGCAGTCCGCGGTCGATAATGCGCTCAGCCCGACCATGTGGCTGGCCGCGTACAACCAAGCGAAAGACAAGAACCCGACGATGTCCGACGGGGATGCGGTGCATATCGCCGACGCGATGATCCGCAAGACACAAGGCGCGTCAGGGTCTGCTGACATCGCGACCTTCGAAGCTGGCCACCCGTTCGTGCAGCTGTTCACCCAGTTCACCGGGTACTTCAACATGATGGCTCAGTTCCTCCAAGGCGAATGGGTGAAGAACCTGGCCCGTGATGTCGGCCTGCCGAAGAAATATGCGAGAGCGTTCTACATCGTCGGAATCGGCTTCTACGCCCAGGCCGTCGCGGCTGAGCTGATCTCGATGCTCTTCCGTGGTGGTCCTGACGACGAGGACAAAGACGGCGCCATCATCGACGACTGGCTCTTCCAGCTTGGCGTTATGGCTCCGGTCAAGTTCGCCACTGCGACGGTTCCGTTCCTGGGCTCGGCCTTGATGGTCGCGCTGAACAAGTGGAACTCGAAGCCCTACGACGACAAGATGATGAACTCTCCCGCCGTCTCTGCGATCGAGGGCGCCCTCGGCGCACCAGTCGATGTCTACAAGGCCCTCTTCGAAGACGGCAAGCCGAGCAAGGCGATCCGCAGCGTCGCGGGTATTGGTGGCCTCTTCGGTCTGCCGACAGCACTGGCCGCCCGCCCGATAGGGTATGTGGCCGATGCCGCGACG
>JADJVV010000016.1 GCA_016710435.1 Hyphomicrobiales bacterium
CAGCGGATGCCGTGCCAGCGCCGCTTGGCGAACTGATCAGGGGTCGTCTCTTCCTCAAACGGCCCGCGCAGGCATGGCGCAACCTCCGCCCCTCCGCCGCTCGTAACGAAGCGCGGTTGGCCGGCGCGCGTAACCAGCCTCGTCGTGCTGCCGTCCGGGTTCTCGGTTGTCTTCTTGCGAATTCCTCCCGCCCCTCCAACGACGTTGAGCATTTCCCGCTCACGCTGCGAGCCTTGCGGCGCACCGAATCGTGTCGGGAAGACGCGGCGGCCAAGCTCCTTGTCGTCAAAGGCCATGAAGGCGCCCAGCGACTTCAGCAGCAATGTCAGCATCCGCTAGCGCAGAGGGTGCAACATTTCCGCTCATGGAGACGATCAGCGACGACACGCCGCCCACTTCGCGCACGAGAACCGCAGCAACGTCCGCGGTGTCGGTTGCCACGTTGGCGGACTGCACCTCGTTGGCGGCGCCGTCAGGCCCGGCGACGATCACCCCTTTGTCGCCGTACCAGCCAACCGTCTCGCCGGTGCGCATCTTGAACCGGCTTCCTTCCGCTGCGCCGTAGGGCAAGATCAAGCGCGCCGGGGCGTCGGAGATGTCGTCGCCAGGCAGCCACCATGTTGCATCCGTCGTGGTCACATAGACGCCTCCGGAGCACGGGACGATGTTCGTGACTCTGGAGGGGAAGGCAACAGCGCCCTTCGTCGGGAGGTACTTACCCGGTGTGCGCGGTTGCGAGTATGTGAGCATCGATCCGGTTGCCACGAGTAGCCGTCCGTGGTACTCGGCCACCAAATGGCCGGCTGGCTGCGGCTCAAGATGCTCTTGCGCCAAGGTAACTCCGTCGTACCTCGTCGTCAGGTCCGCAAGCCCTGAGCCGCCAGCAACGGCCGAGTGTCTTGTCAGCACGCCACCATCGGCCGCTGACAGGTAGATGTGGACGTTGTCCGCGCCGGCAGGGGATGAGGGCAGCGTTACACGGATGCCGCCAACAGAGAGCAGTTCGATTGCCTGCACAGGGCTCGCGCCACCTTCCTCCCCCGAGGACGTTGCGTGCACGATGCTGAGCAGGTACGTTCCAGGGTTCAGAGATCCGGAAATCAGGGACACACCAGGCGCCGCTGGCACGGCCAATGACCACGGCTCCGGGTACTCTGCACCGGCAAGTAGCCGGCCAGAGTCCGTGCCGTTGGAGAAATAGACCGCGCCGTTGACATCCTCGTAGCTCATGCGCGAGTCGGCAGAAAGCGCCGTCAGCAACACGGAGGCGAACGGCGAAAATCCCGTAATCTCGTAGAGCGCGCTGGACTGCACGTAGAGTGTGCGAGCGCCGTTCGACCACAGCGAATGCGCGCCTGCCAGCGCTGCCTCTGGCGATCCGTGGCCGGCTCGCCGAGAAATTCGGCCGGAGTTGTCCAGATCAACATTGAGCGCGTGGCGCAGGAACTGCCCCGCCGGGCGGCCTCGCTCGTAGACGGCCAGATCATCAACTTGACGCAGATTGTTCAACCCCAAGAAAGGCCCAAATTTCATGCGAATTCCTCAACGTGGATTTGTTTCAAGGGAGTGAGGGCGTAGGTTGTCGCGCTGACATCAATGATCTGCCGAGGCTCAATAAACGTCGCGTCGCCGATGCCGGATACGAGCGTGCCGCACAAAACATCTCCCAGGGCGGCGCTTCTGCTATCCCCATTCCCGTGGACCACACTGCCGGTGTCGATATCCGCAAGGCTTGCGGATATCTGGCTCGCCACCCCGCTGGCGATACTTCCGTTCGCCACGTTCCCGATAGCGGCAGCTAGCATCCGGCCAACCGCAGCCAACGCACTCCCCGTCACCACAACAGGGCTAGCGGCCTTGATCGCCCCGGACGCGCCCTTGCAGATGCTGCCGCACAGAGCAATCCCTTTTGTCTGGCGCTCGAATGCGGCACGCCCACTGATAAGGGTGCCGGTGCGCAGATAGGCAGCGCAAGGGACGATGTACGCCGCCCGTCCGATAACTTCCGTGCCAGTTGAAACCGCCCCGGCTGCAGGGTATGGGGCAAACGCCGTTATGACCGTGCCCGTCTCTAGCTGTGGCGCCCGATCAGGGTTCACCCCCTCCAGAACGGTCCCGGTGGCGAGCGCTGGGGCGCGCGAGTGCAGCGCCATACCTTGGGCTTCCGCGGTGCTCCCTGTGGTTATCGTGCCCTCCCCCGCCCCAACAACCACCCCCGTGGGAGGGTTTGAATCGACACCAACCACGAGGTGACTACGCCCGGAATACTCCGAGTGGTACGCTGCGAGAACCTTCCCGTCTGACAACCTGAAAGGGGTGATAAAAACCTCGTTCGGCGCAGTCGGCACGTTGTCGAACGCAGTTAAAACCAGGTCGTCGCCGGAGATCGCGCCGGACGCCACCTTATCTAGGTTTGTGTCTAGATCGCCGTTGTACCCCCCACTAACAAGTACGCTTCCGTCCCACTGCGCAGCCACTTGCAAGTAGTTGTCGTCAACAACGTACCCACCTCCTGTCACAGTTGCCGCGGCCCACTCAACACTGTTTCCTGAAATTGTCGCAAACGCAAACTGTGTTGCGGAAAAAGCCACCAACACCCGCCCATCAGGTAGCGTCGTTGCCGTGGCCATATCCGGGTTGAACGGAGAAAGGGCGGTACTGAGTGTGGCTTGCACCCAAGTGATGACATTCCCCGACACCGTTCCAAAATACGCACCTCCGACAAATGAGGCGTAGGGGTCCCCGATAGGGTCCGGATATACGGGGACCACAAACAGCCGTCCGTCAGGAAGCACCGTTTGCGCGTGGGAATCCATCGGGACTGGTAGGTTCGACGATTGCACCCACGAGAAATCCGCCGCGGAGTACGTCCCTATGTATGTCTCTAGCTCCGGGGAGGACTCACGTCCTCCAGTAATTACAATCCGGCCGTCAGAGAGCCTTGATATAGCAGAAAACCCCGTCCAATAGAGGTTGTCCCAAGGGCAAGCTGTCGCGAGATGTGTCGCGACCAACCCTGTGGCCGGGTCATAAACCGCGACGGTTGTGCTGCCAGAGCCGAACGTTGCGATCGTGTCTTGCTCGACCTCTGCCCAATAGTTCTGTTGGTCAGAAGACGAGTCATCTGTGGCTGCCGGGGTGAGGGACCATGCAATCGTCACGATGCGCGCCTACGAGATTAATACTCGGTGATTGTCGTGGCAGGGGTAAGCCTTGGCGTCACACCAGCGGCCACAGCAATGGCAGGCGTGACCCCGCCAACATATAGAAGCTTCCCGTTTCCGGATGCAAGCGTCCCGATTCCGAAGTGCGTAATTGTCGCGGTCCCCGCTGTGCATGCGGGGAAGTCAACGTTGGCGACGGGGGATATCGCGCTCCCGACAATGCTCCACCCGGCTGCGCTCCTCGCCACAGCTACCCGCGCATAGCCGGTGTAGGTCGTCTCATTTTGAGATTGCTCAGTGGCTGGCGTGTCCGTAGGGTCTGCGGTGTGCAGGCTGAGGTACAGCGTTGACACAGGAGATGCGGCGGCATTGTCTGCGATATTGGCAATGCCGATCGCTTGGAAGACTAGCTTCTGAATGGCGGCCTCAAAGTAGGCAGTTTTTCCGGACACGGTGATCAATCCTTGGGTAATTTACGAAACGGGAATCCCGGCCCCTGGCCGAGCGAAAACGGACACGACGGCCGGGCCAATAAGGACGGCGGTAGTTTTTGAAAATGCCGCAGGAACAATCTCTCGACCGCCCCACGTGAATTGAAAAGAGCCCCACGTAGCGCCAAGGTCGCCCCACGTGGGCGGCGCCTCTGGGCTGACAACGGATGGAAAGCCGTAGGGCGACAAGGTGTAGAGCTGCCCAAGTTGGTCCGGGGCAATGAACGCAACCGGGGTTGCAGGGAGCACCGATACTGCCCTCGCTCGGGGCAGCGGAATATCATCGCCGGCCCACGTGTGCCATAGGCTGCCCCACCGGGCTTTCGAGTCGCCCCAGAGCGTGGTCATTGGTTATGGGGCAGCTTCGACTGCCGCATCGCCGCCAGCATCCTGGCGCAGTGCTGCCCGCATATACAACCTGCACGCAGACTGCCCCACAAGCACCGCAAAACACGGTACGTCCCGAGCGGGAAAACAACTATGGCGCTGGTGCCGAACATTCAACCTCCAGCGGACGTGCGCGTGGCACTCACAGCGCATTGGCCATATTCGTTGCGTGCCCGGCGTCGAGTAGCGCCGAGAGCGCATCTGTGGTCGCGAATGCCACCGCCCCAATTTCGGACTTTGTGTATCCCTCGTTAGCGCCTTCACCGTCAGACAGGGTAGTGCCGTAATCAAGCGCCTGCCACTCGCGCTGCAGGGCTTTCAGTTCGTTGACACCGTCCCATATTTGACGGTTAGCCGCACGCACGGCGCTGATGTAGTCCTGGTGTCTGTTTGCCATTTTCTTTCCTTTGCGTTAATTGATAATGCCGAATGCCTTGCAGGCGTTGTAAAGCTCCGTCAGCCGCAACTCATCTCGCGTTGCGTCTCCTGGAATCTCTGCAGTCAGAGCAGATGCACGAGCAACGGCGGAAACACCGTTTACGCTCGTTTTTACTTGAGTGCCGTCGGCTTCGCAGCGGAAGCCAGCCCTATACCCAGTCCAGTCCCAGGTGCCAATTTCTGCGGCGTTTGTGCGGGTTGCGTGCGTAGCACTCAGGCTAATGGACAAAAACGAGGCTTGCAACGTGTCATCGGTTGTGCTGGACTTTGCCTTTAGATCAAACCTGGAGCCAATTCCAGCCGCGCCGGCGCCGGCGCAGTTTTTGGAAACCCCAAAAACTGGATAGACCGCATTAGTAGTCGCGTCAGACACGGAAAACGTTGCCGCTGGTGTGGTACCAACCAGTGTAATAGTCGTTACTCCAGTGCTACTTGTAACCGATTTATAGTATTGCGTCGAACTGTACCCTGCTCGAAACTGCTCAGATGTAGACTCTGCATGCACTTGCGCCACAGGGGATGTCGTGCCAAATCCGGCTTTGCCTTCAACAGCCAGGCCGTTTGTAGGGAGCGAGGAGGTGATGAGGAGCTTGTATGCTGCACCAACACCGATCCGGTCTTCGAGGTTTGCGGACGAAACCACAGAGAGCTTTAGCGTCGAGAGCCTGATGTTAGTGTCCGCTCCCCCGGCGTGATAATTGATCAAGTGGATAAACTTGACGAACGCAGTTCCGTGCCGGAAGTTAGTATCCCCGTCAGACGAGTCTGAGGCGATACCTCCGATAAACCCGGAATAAGGCGTCCATGCGTTTGGCACGGTGCCAGCCGCCAGAGCGATGTATTTATAACTGCCCGCCGTGCCCACGTTTCGCACTGCTGCGCCGGCGGCGAGCGCCGGGCCGGTCCACGGGACCCTCAGCGTGATCACATTCCCGCTAATTCCCCCAGACGCCCACGCGCCCAGCGAGTTGTTACTGCCATACGAATTTGAGATGTTCCGCGTGTAGGTGTAATTAGGATACGTGTACCCGAAAGAATTTGAGTACCCGTACCACGCGAAATTGCGGCCCGCTACCGCCCCCGTCGAGTTCCACCCCGTAGCATCGGTGAGCGTTATCGTCGTATCGCCAGGGTTAAGCGCGACAGCTAGAGTCGTGTCTGTCGATCCTGTAAATTTTGCCCCCATTGGGGATGAAATAGAAAGGCCGTCAGCGTCATAAAGAGCGACACCAAAATACTGCTTGTTTGCCGGGTTGAAATTCCCGCCGCCCACATCGCCGGCTTTTGCGAGTAGTGACAGTACGTAACGCGCTCCGAGCGTATCGACGGGGATTAGCTCGTCTGACTGCGCCGCTACGTATGTCCCATTAATGCGGAATGATCCACCCCCAGACGCGGTATCTGTCGAGTCGAATGTATAGGATGAAAAGTTGTTGTTGTTGTACATCAGACCAGAGCCATTGCTGATCAAGCTCATCCCCCTGGCGCGCACATACTCTTCTGTAGCAACAGAGTTAATCCGTGCGCCATTGTCAATCCGCACAATCCCTTGAGTTGTGTGGGAAGTGGCTTTTAACGTCAGGTGTCCGCCGCTGGCCGTGTCTCCGATAATCGTCTGCCCCCCAGCCTTGCCCGCCAGCAGAACGTACAACCCCGACAGCGCCGCTTTTATGTTCGCCCAGGACAGCTTTTTCAAGACATTCGCCGCTGCTGAGTCCACTAGTCCGATCTGGTCAGCATCAACGGGCGTCGTCTTGCTCGTCGCTCCGAGGATCAGTGTGCCGATGCTATTCGTCGTCTCAGCAGGCGTTGCAGCGTCGCCGGTATTCGTGCCTGTGCTGGTGCCGCTACCGGTTGGTGCGCCCACCATCGCCGCCGTGATACCACTTACCGGACCAGTGAATGTCGGGGATGCCGATTTGGGTTCGGCGCCTTTCGCATCGAGGTTGCTCGCGTCGGTGGCGTTATCGACCGGCGATGGCGTTTGTTAACGCCGGTTGCTGGCGTGCGAATCAGCATTGGCCCCCTGCGTACTGGTGGCGTACGCCGTGCTCGCGGTTGTCGCCGCGGTTCCCAGCCCGAGCGTACTGCGTGCGGTGTTGGCGTCAGCATCATCAACGAGCGTGGCGCCCCATGCGGATATTCCGTGTGCTGTCGTTACCGAGTTGTGCGTCGATACCGCGCCGGCCGCCTCAAAGTCGCCCGTAGCAGAAGCCGCAGCCGTGCCTAGCGTCGGCCTCCCTGAAAGCGAGGCATAGGCGATCTGCGCCCCGTCGCCGCCGTCGTGGTTGTGCGAGTCGCCGCCTGTGACGCCTTTGGAGATTGGCGCGTATCGGGCATCCCCTCGCGCATCGGTGTGATAGTGACCGTGGTCGTCGTCAGCCAGCCCGGTCAAGGCGCCGTGGTCTGATACCCCACCAGGTAGGCTGGTCAAGGCGCTACCGTCCAGGGCAGGCAGCTTGCCGCCGGTTTGCACCTGAACGAGATCCCCCACGGCGGTGCCAGCGTCGAGGTACGCCGCAGTGCCAAGGTCCGCTTCAAGCGGGTAGACGCCGTGCGGGTCAAGGGCGGACTCGTGCGCCGCAATCGCCGTCGCGACAGTGCCTGCAATATCGTGCGCGGCAGTGTCCGCCTCGTGGTCTGCGAGGTCGCTCGATGCAAGCGCCGCATTGGCAAGCGCCGAGATTGCGTCGGCAGCAGCATCCGCGGCTGCGTCGGCCGCCGCCATCGCCGTAGCGATCACCCCGACCAGTCGATACTCGATAGAGCCCGTGTCGGTCGTGCCCGTCTTGCCGATAACCGCCTGTATCGCCCGCGTCCGCGCTTCCAATTCAGAATGATGCTCGGGGTGTGTCGGGCTCGATCCTCCGAGCGACTCTCCAGCGCCAGGCGTGGGCAGAAGCGGGTCAAGCTCTGCGGGGAAATTACTCATGTCGTCTCGCTATTGTGTGAATCTAATCTGCAGCGCATCAGGCATGTGCCCGTTCCACCAGAACACAAACACCGCTAGAAGGGCTGACAAAATCGCCCAAAAAGAGCCTGAGCCGATCTGCTCGATCCTCGCTCGCCAAAACTGGCTGTAGAACCGCGCACGCTCGATGCGCGCCTCATGATCAAGCCGGTGCAGCGTGGGGTTCCCCTCGGGGAAAGCTGACGCAAACTGCGCCATTGCGACCTTTTTGAACTCCTCTTCGTCCTTGATGTGCGCCTCAACCATCTCGCGCATGGGCCGCAGCGCATCCAGATCGGATCGCAAGTGCGAAACCTCTCCGAGAATCGTGTTCAATACGTTGATGACCGGATCGGTATCACCCATTGCTGGTCGCCTCTTTGGTCGTCGTCACCGTGCCGACAAGCAGCTTTGTGACGACTGGCACCGCGTCATCGCTGAATAATTCCAACTCGTACTCGCCGGACTTCCAACCTTGCGCCGCCAGCGCGACATCTGAGGCGGACACAATGAAGGTGATGGTGAAAAGCAGCTCGTCGATGACGATGCGCCCGTTGGCCGTCGTGAGTCGGATCAGGTCTTGCAGGTCGAGCACATCGCCTGGCGAGTACGTCGCCCCGGCCACCCACTCTTTTTCCGGGTCGCCGGATGTTGCCGCTACCCAAGTAACCGCGCCGTCCGTGCCTGCGCCGGCCGGCTTCGTCGCGCCAGACACGCCGCCGACCGAGCACTCGACAAGATTGGTGATGCCACGCTTGCGCTTGACCGCCATCCGTGCGCCGAACCCGGCCAGCGATTTCGGCGTGTTGTATTGCAGCACGCCGCCCGACTGGTAGTCCGGCAAATGCACGGCATTAACGCCGTTGAATTCGATCGTGTTGGCGTCAAGGGCCGTGAAATCCCGGTAATCCTCTTCCTTGATGTCGCTCGGGTCGCCTGCGTTCAACGCCTTCGGGCCGACAAGCCCGGTCAGAACGCCGCGCCATGTGACTGGCGCCCCGTGCCCGGTCACGGTGAATGTCGCGGGGGCCTTCTTTGTCATTGCCGTGATTTCACGATAGACGATCGGCGGAACCTCCCATCGAACGGCATAGGCGAAAGTGGTCCCGGACACCCACTCAAAATCTTTAACCAGGCTCATTGCGTGTCGTCCCGGCGCAGCCGATCCTGAATGCCGGCTATGATCTTGTCGGCCTCTTCTTCGGATATCCCGGATAAGGCATTAGCGACTTGCGGCAGGCCGATCTTGTCCGAGCTGATGACCGTCGTCCCGGCGCAGACCAGTCCGAGCAGCGCCGAAGCGATCAAACCCGCCTCATCGACAGTCACGGCAAAGTCGTACCGGTCGGACAGCGCCGCATAGACGGCCGCATAAACGCCGAGCAGGGCCGGAATGATCGCAGAGGCAATCACCGCTATCGACTTGACTAGCCCAGGGTTTTGAACCGCGCTACCTTTCTGTAGTGGCTTCAGCATTTTCGTCACCATGCCTTGATTTTGTGAGGGCGGTTCGCTGCGTTGCGCCGCACATACCCCGCGGTTGGCCGGTTGCCGAAATGAGCCTCGAACCGCGACAGTGACGCCGCAGCCTTGCCGGGATGCTCGGTATCCACGTCGGGGATTGAGTAGGCGCGAAAATCAACCCAATCGAACAACGCCAAGTGATGCGCCGTGGCGATTTCGGGGCGATCTTCTGCGCGAATCATTGGCCTCATCGGGCCGCGATAGACCTCCATCTGCACCGCGTATGCCGCATCCGCGATGCGATTGAAGGCGACTGACTTGTCTTCATGCACGAAATGCGTCGGCGCTCCGGTGCGCTCACGCCAGCGCGGGTCGATGCGATCCAACTCTTTGCGCGTCACTTGGGTCAAGTGATGAACGCAGTTCGCAGAATCGACCAGCCACGCCTTGCTTATCTCGTGGATGGATTGGCTAATGTCTGCGCGACGGTCGCCGGCAACCAGCGACAGCTCAGTCGCCGCCGAGCAGTCGTCAAAGATCAGGCGCGCGCGAATCGCGGCTTCTGACTCAGCCTCGCTGTACCATTCCGCGAACGCCTCCGGCGACCACAGGGGCTTTGAGGAAACCGTGTCCGTGCAGCTTTCGCGCCAACGACGTTCCGCTTCGCCAAGGTTCATATCAGATCAATCAGATCATGATGCCGAATTGCTCGACAAGTCGGACCGCCTCGGAGCGCAATGCAGCGACGCCCTTCCGGCCATCCAGCTTCTGCTGATAGTTCTGCTCAACGAAATCGCGCACTTGGTTGGCGTCCATTTGGCCGATCGACATCACCGCTTCTTGCTCGGGGGTGTCGACCTCCTTGTCTGCTCTCCGCTCAGGCTCGCCAACAGCGGCACGGTCGATGGGCAGCTCGTTTTCTTCCGCCTTCACTTCTTCGTACTGGTCCGGGTGGCGCACCATGCGCAGGGCCACCGCGGGGACGACAAGCTTTACCTCTCGGCGCGTCCACGTCCCGGTCCCGTACAGGTGGTCGAAACACGTTTCGTCGCGGCCGATGTAACGAATGAAAATCCCGCTCGCCTGGGCAACGATGCTTGGCGTCTGCATTCTCGATACTCCTTGCTCTCCCCCGGCGGATTGCGCCGCCGGGGTGGTGGTTACACGCCGGACAGAACCCCGAAGATCATGGCCGTCAGCTCACCGGCCGCGGCCTGAGTCGCGCCACCGTTGGTCAGCACCAGGTAAGCGTCCTTGGGCAGCTTCACCGGCTTGACGGCCGGGTTGTTGGCGACCAGTCGGGCAGCGGTGGCCAGCGAGGTGGCGACAATGAAGTAGTCATCGTCCTGCGGCACCGTGGCGTCGTCGACGCCGTCGACGTAGGCGAATCCGAGCTTGCCGGTGGACGCTGCGGTGAATGCGTCATTGATGGCGACAATCGCGGTTTGCAGGGACAGGCCAGCCGGCAGAATGCCGATACGCACCACGTCGCCACTGGCCACGGCGGTCGCCTTGTCGGAATCGACGAAGACGCCGGAGGCATTGGTGGCGAACTTGAAGTTTTCGGTCCAGGCGTTGCCGCAAGCCGCGGAGAAAGTGACCATCTGGCGGATGGCTTTTTTGGTGACGGTTGACATAGGTCATGCTCCTTTAAGGCGAGCCGGCGCGTGCCGGCCCGCGTTGATGCGTGCGAACGGAACGGCTTACGGGATCAGCGCGACGGCGGTGTCGATGGCAATCACCGAGTTGTCGGTGTATTCGAGGCCATTGCCGAAATCCACCTCGAAGCGAATCTTGCTCTTGCCGCCAATGGCGCCGACCAGGACTTCCAGCTTGTCGCCGTGGTCCATCGGCACTTCAGACCAGAAGTACGGCTGCGCCGACTGGCGCGACTTGCCGTAGGCCTCACAGAGCGCTTGCCCGCCAAGCAAGATGGCGCGATCGACGGCGAACCCGGTTCCGAAAGCCGCCGGAACAAGGTCAACCGCCGTCTCGACAAGGCTGGTCGTCGATGCGCACCAGCGAACGACATCACCGGCAAAGAAGCGGATCGGCTTGGGCATGCGCACGATCAGGATGCCGTTGAACAGACCCACGTCGCCCATAAAGATCGGGTGATTCTTGGCGGTCGAGGCCCGCGCCATTGCCTGCGCTTGAAGTGTGCGGAAGTTCGTGCTCTTGGCGATCGAGGTGTATTGCTCGCTCGACACCAGCAGGACGCGAAGCGGCGAATCGTTTGCTTGTAGGTCGCCCTCGAATTTGACCCCTTGAGGCGGCAGCGGCATGCTTTCCAGCTTCGTGCGCAAGGCGTCAAGCACGTCAGTGGTCATCAAGTCGGTAGTGGCGATGTCCAACTCGTTGGCAGTGGCTGAAACGCGAGCCAGACTACCGGCCTTGCCGATGTAGTGGCGGTTGCGAGTCGGGGCGCGAACGGGGTTGATCATGATTTCCGCGAAATCCGGGTCCGACTCAAGCGGGATCGCCCATTCGATGTTGTTCTCGCTGCCGCGGGCGCCGGCCAAATGGACCAGCGTGCTTTGATCTTCGTAGCGCATGAAGTAGTTCAGCGCCACGGCCCGCGCCAGTTCGCGCAGCTTGTGGGGCGTGCGCTGCTGCGTCATCTTGCCGCCTGCATTGACTGGTTTGCGGTACTGGTTGATACGCAAACGGTCGTCGCTGAAATCGAGCCTCGCGCCCTTGCCCTCGGCGTAGGCCTCGCCCATGATCGGCTTGCCACCGATGGGGCGAACCAGGTCGAAGCTCACTTCGTCGCCCGCGCCGCTCGACAAGTCCTTGCAGCGGACGATCGGCATGTCGTTGGGCGAGTGGAAGCGGAGCTTGTTTTCGGCGTCAGGCTGCTGCGGCAGCTTGCCCGTCAGCCGGTTGATGATGGTTTGGCGCTGCATGCACGAGGCAAACAGGCCAACGGACTGAATGCTGAGCGCTTGCGGCGAGCCGTAGGGGATTGAAGTTTCCATTTGAACTGCTCCTGTAGAGGATTGGGCGCGCCATCACGGCGGGCATTGCTTTGGTGATGCCTTTTTGCGGCGGTTACGTGTGCCGACGAATGAACAGCTCTCGCTGCTCCTCGGTCATTGCGTCCATCTTTCGAGCGAGTTCGTCGGGGGTCATGCGTTTGCGACCGCCGTGTCTTCGTCGCGGTCCGGAACGGTGGCCGCAGGAATGTCGCCCATACTCGTGGGCGGCGGCTTCTTGGCTTCGGCGATTGCTGCGGCAGCCTTCTGCGCGGCGGTCAGCGCCGCCGGCGCTGGAGCCGGGGCGCTTTTGCCCATCACATCCTCAACGGCGGCCTTCAGCGCCGCGGCCGGGGATAGGCCTTTGCTCTCGATCAGGAAGTTGCGAACAGCCGTGACTTTTGCGACCGCCAGCGGGTTGGCATCCTTGCTGTTCAGGTCGAGAGACGGATGTTCAACCCATACGCGCTTGGCCTCAGCGTTCAACTCGGCGCGGGTGGCGGCATCCTGCTCGGCCTGGCGCTCAGCCAGCAGTTCGGCCCGGACGCGCTCAGTAATGCGGGCCTCGGCGCGGCGGTTGGTTTCGTCTCGGATTTGTTTGCGCAGCTCGGTAGCCGCGTCTTTGTCGCCGGCCTCAACTGCGTCGTCGGCCAGCATTTCAAGCTCGTCAAGGTCAATCTCGTCGGGCTCGGCGGGCTTTTCGTCGTCTTCTGCGGACGTCTTCTCGGCGGCGCCATTGTCGGAGCGCTGCCGGTCGGCCATGTCTTTCCAGAACCGGGCCTGCTCTCGAGTGTCCGTCAGTTCTTTGTCGCTGGCGTCCGGATCGGGCGCAGCCTCAGCGGCCGGCGCCGTGCCGGATTGCTCGTTTCCGTCGCCGTCGCCGCTTTCTTCCGAGCCGACATCAAGATCAATGCTCTTGCCGGCGAACAGGGCCGCCTGTTGATCTTCTGAAAGCGCTGCGAACTCGTCAGGAGAGTCCATGAACGAGTCGAAATCTCTTTCTGCCATTCCTTGCCGTCTCCATCTGCGGGAGTCCCGCGCCATCACGGCGAGGGCCGGCCACCTCAAGCCAAGCGGCGAGAAGGTGGTCGGTAAATAATTGGCCGGGCAGTTACGCCCAGCCTCCATCTGCGGGAACCT
The DNA here is from genome assembly GCA_016710435.1 of Hyphomicrobiales bacterium. Lineage (NCBI taxonomy): Bacteria > Pseudomonadati > Pseudomonadota > Alphaproteobacteria > Hyphomicrobiales > Hyphomicrobiales bacterium. The sequence goes on from JADJVV010000016.1 coordinate 13,010, forward strand.
CCAGCCTAGATACCGGCTGGCTTGATGCTGCTTTTCGCGGCTGCCCGTGAATCAGTCATCGTGCATCGTGTTTATAGCGCAATCCTCAGCGATAGTCTGGAACTATCATGTGCCCCCTTCAATGCCCGCCATCATCCCCACCGCGGGATTGGCTGGAGTCATTGGGTTCGTGTTGGCCAAAGGCGGCGCCGTGGCGATCGGAGTCGCGGGCTCGGCAATGAGCGGCGCCGCGTCGTGGTCCTTGACATCTGCCGACCGGGCGATTTGATCGGCCACCGGCGCGAGGCCCGGAGACAGCGCCAGGTTCTTTGCCGCCTCGGTAGATGAGAAGATGCCTTCGACGCCAGCGTTCGCGGCCTCGGCCAGCACCTTGCGCACCTGGGCATCGATCAGCGGCTGCTGCTGCATCATCCGCTCGATAGCCATGTCCATCTTTTGCTTCTGCACCGCCTGATCGACCGCCTGCTTGATCTGCTCCTGCACCTGCTCGGGCGTTGGCGATGCGCCCGCTTCCTTGATCGCCTGCACCAGCGCCTCGCGGTTCGGGATGTCCATCAGAGACAGCATGTGCGGCATGATGATCGCCTGGAAGCTCGGGCCTGCGGCCTGGAACGCGACCGACAAGGATTGCAGTTGCTGCTGCTTGAAGGTCGTCGAAGAGGGCACGTCGCTGACCCCGACCTTGAGCTTTGCCCGCTGCACGTCGTTGTTCAGGTACTGGTAGCCTGCATCCTCGTCGATCGCCGGCTCGTTGATCTGGATTGTCCGATCAGCAACAATCCCGTTGCCCTTCAGAATCACGGACTCCTGCTTGCCGATCATGTCCTCGATGATCATCGACATCAGTTGGTCGCCAACTTCCGCGCGGGCCGTGTCGGAGTGGTCGCGGATGGCCGCGAGCGCCTGGTTGCTCTGCTCCACTTGCGAGTTGAACTGCACGCCAGATTGCGCCGACTTTGAATGGCCCTCGAATTCGCTGTAGACCCCGCCCACCCGGCGCAGGCCGGCGCGAGTGTCTTCGAGACGGCTGAATTGCTGCGCGTTCAGCTCCAGGTCTTGCTCGACGCGGAAAATACCCCCTTCGCGCAGAGCTTTTGGGTCGAGAACGATGTCGGCGTCTTTCCTGGCAACCTCGTTGCGGAAGTCATCATCGTTGTCGAGCACGACACCCGCAGTCCTCACCACGCGCCGCGCGGCCATTAACCATTGCTGCGAGCTGTGCAGCGCGTTGACTTGGTCTTGCAAGTAGATCATGCCGCGAACCAAGGCGAACGGCGCCCCGGTGCGGTCCTCGCGCTTGCCCCAGAAGGGGATGTACGGGAATTTGTCATGGGAGTGCGGCGAGGGCTCATCAGACAATCGGTGCGGCCCCATCCACCACGACACCCGCACCCGAGACAGCAATACCTTCTGCGGCTTGGCAATCCCCTGCGCCACGGCAATGACGTGCGCTGCGTTGCCGCTGTCGTACTCGATCACGCGGCCATCAGCAAAAGTGACGACCGTCACCAGTTCCCAGCGGCGATACCAGCACTCGAACAGGCAGACGCGGGCTCTCTGAGTATCCAGCCAGTGCTGCTGATCTATCGAACTGCCGCGCTCCTGCTCTGCGGATGCGTATAGCGACGGCTGCTCGCTGCCATCTACCGCGGCGTCGACAAGGTCGATGCCCATCCAGCCAGAGCTGGCGCGCCGGATTAGCTCCGCTTGGTCCGGGAATGTCAGTTCAGCCACCTTGCTTGGCGAGCCACTTTCGCCGGATCAGGAATCGCGCGTCGCTTTGGTCCGGCCGCGCGTGCCAATCGAACGAAATTTCATTGCGATGCACGGACTCGACTCGGTACTTGCACGCCTTGAACGGGTTTTGCTCGCGCCCCACATACACCCAACCGAGGCCCACTTTGACTTGCGGGTCGAACGCCTCGGAGCACGCAACGTCAGCCCCGGAGCGCGTTTCGGCCTCGTGCAGCTTGAAGTTCATAGCTTCCGCGAGGTCGTCGGCGCCGTTCTGCTCCTGCGCAGACACCTTCCAGTCGCCACGGCTCTTGATTTCCAGGCCCAGCACGCCATCCAGGATTGGCCCGATCAGCGGCTCAATGGCCGGCGGGATGCCCAGCGCTTCCATTTCCTTCAGGATCGTCGAGCCCAGCTGGTTGCCGTCGCAGTAGTCCATCTCCTTGTCGGCTTGAGTCCTCCATGCCGGCTGGTCGCGCACCTCTTCAAGAAAAGCGGTGAATTCTTCAAGCGTCAGCGGCTGGCCGCTGCTGCCTTTGTGCCTCTTGGCGCCGCCAACCTGCGCCAGCGCGCCCGTATTTTCCATGCCCATCCCTACAACCTCCAATTCGACGGCCGGCGAGCGCCGCTGCGCCTTGTCTCCCGAGCCGCCACCACGGCAAACGTCTCACCAGCATCAGCCACCTGGCCGAACTGGCGAAAGGCGTCAGCCCCGTGCGAGTCGTCATTGTGGACATGATTGTCCGTCCAGCAAGCGCGGGTCTTGTCCCACCCCTTGCGGTATCCGCCCAGGCGTTTCAGGCCTTGCCGGCAGCCTTGCTCGCTGAACCTGCACGTCGACAACTGCTTGCGTGTCGAGTTGATGCCGGCAATGAGCCTCGTTACCTGCGACACAATCTCGAATCTTTGCCCTGGCATCAACTCTTCCAGGCTCTCTTGCGTGCTCTGGTTATGGTCCGGGTCTTTGCCAATGCGCTTGTGCGCCGCTTCGTGCGGCAGGTAGTGCGTACCGAAAATGTACTTCGTGTCTTGTAGATGCTGGGCGTAATGATCCAGGTCTTCGCCGCTAGCCTCGTAGTAGTGTATGAACCAATTTTCTTGCTGCACTTTTTGGTGAAACCAAATGCAGGTCATGTCACCCTTGCCGATGTCCCAAAAGGTATTCACCGGCGCCGAAATGTCGGGGAGCGTCTCGACCACCCGCCCTTGCTTGCGAGCTGTTGCGAGCTGTGCCGCGTAGTAGCAGCCCTCGATCGACACCGCGAAAGCCTCGTCTGGATAGCTCGGGTACTCCTGCCACATCAACGGTTCTTCGCCGGAAAAGTCCGATTCGAGCGTTGCGACGTACCAAGCGCGCTTGCGCAGCGGGATTTCCCGGCCGATCAGCGCCTCTACCTTTCGGAAATACTCATGATTCTTGGCGGTCATCGTGACCAGGGCCGGGTCGAGCTCGTACTCGTCGGCGTCCCACCACGAGTAGAAGTGGAAGCGGTAATCCTTCTCGCTCAACTCGCGGCCCGTCTCGTCCGTGGCCTGTGCGATCTTCGACAGATCGTAGAACGCGCCCTGCTGGCCCTCCGCGGTGCTCTCAACTACGAGAATGCCC
>JADJVV010000017.1 GCA_016710435.1 Hyphomicrobiales bacterium
ACACACAGCATTTTTCCTCAACACCAACTGTGTGCCAGCAAACTATCCAGCTAAAGCCGAGGAGGTGGCGGCGTGATTACAGGGAAGACCAGCCTCCGCGCCGTGAAGTCGGACGAAGCACCCCCCGCGCCACCACGGCCAAAGAGTGTTGCCCAGGCCGCTGCGACGGGCAGCTATCGGGATCTCCTTGTGGCGATGCGGGAGCGGATTGCGCGGACGGTGTCGAGCCCTGATTGCCCTCCGCGCGACCTGGCATCACTGACGCGGCGACTGAACGACATCGCCAAGGAAATCGACGCGCTCGATCTGCGGGCGAAACAGGAGGCGGCCGAAGGTGGCAGCGGTAACGCCGACGAAACCTGGGACAGCTCGGCTATCTGAGGTTGCACGCCGGGTGGTTCAGCCATCGGGCATCGTCTCGACAGGTTGGCCTGCCGTGCAGAAGACGTGCAGCGAGAAGTTGGGCGTCGAGTTCGATGAGTGGCAGAAGGGCGCGGGCCGGCTCATGTTGGCCAAGCGCGCGGACGGCGCCCTGGCAGCATCAATTGGCGGCGTGGGCATGTCACTGCCCCGGCAGGTCGGGAAGACGTTTCTCCTCGCGGGAGTGATCTTCGCCCTGTGTATTGATATGCCCGGCCTGCTTGTCATTTGGACGGCGCATCACTCTCGGACGTTCGATGAGACGTTCATGTCGATGCAGGCGTTCTCTACGCGGGTCAAGGTCGCGCCACATATTCAGCAGGTTTATACGGGATCGAACACCGAAGAGATCAGGTTTCACAACGGATCTCGAATCCTGTTCGGTGCCCGTGAGCGTGGGTTCGGCCGAGGCATCCCCGGTGTCGACATCCTGGTCATGGACGAGGCGCAGATCCTCTCGGATCGTGCGATGGAAAGCATGTTGGCAACACTGAACACGTCGCAGTTCGGACTACATCTGTACGTTGGGACGCCGCCCGATCATATGGCGGCGAACTCTGAGTCATTCACCCGTATGCGCACCGAGGCAATTTCGGGCGAGTCTGACGATCTGGTGTGGATCGAGTGCGGCGCAGATGATGACGCAGACCCCGATGACCGCAAGCAGTACGCCAAAGCCAACCCAAGTTACCCGCATCGGACGCCGCTGACATCTATTCAGCGGCTGCGGAAAAAGCTCACCCCTGAAGGGTTCCTACGGGAAGGGCTTGGGGTGTGGCCAGCCGTCGGCGGTGGCCTGATCTCACCGGAAACATGGTCAGCACTGGTCGATCCGCAGTCTGAGCCGTTGGACCCGGTGTCGTTCGGGCTGCATGTGAATCGCGGTCAGACGCAGGCGGCTATCGCGGTGGCGGGGTATCGAGCAGACGGCAAGATTCATGTCGGCGTCATCCCCGCTGCCACCGATCAACCGGTCACTTCACTGCCGGGGACGGCTTGGATCGCGCCGCGCGTCAAAGAGTTGGTCGAGAAGTGGAAGCCGTGCGCGACGGTCATTGATGAGAAGTCCGAGGCGGGTGCGCTCATCGAAGACATTGCGGCCCTTGGTGTCGAGGTGGAGAAGACCACGGCAACGACGATGGCGAATGCGTGCGTGCGTTTCCTGGCGGCGGTGAATGAGGACGAGATCCGCCATCACGGAAACGCCGCGCTACAAGCGTCGGTGACGGCGGGCAAGCCGCGCGACCTGCTCGATTCGTGGGCGTGGGACCGCAAGGACAAGAGAAGCGACATCACCCAGCTGGTGGCGGTGACGTTGGCGCTACATGGGCTGATTGCTCATGGCCGTCAGCCTGCCGTCGAAGTATGGGAGCCGTTATGGACCTGACGGGTCCGCGAGGATTCGGGAGTCTTGTGACTACACCTGTTCGAGTTGTTCTGGCTGTGGCTGCGATTGGGGCGGCGCTTGTCGTCGCTGGTGTCGCTGTGCTGGCCGGCCTCGGGTGGTCGTTGGTCGCTAGCGGCGTATTGCTTTTGGTGGGTTCGGCTCTGGCGTTGCATGACGACGGCAGGGCCGGTACGTGAGGTTCATCGACCGGATTTCTGGGCGAGAGCCCGAGCCTGAGCGGATGACCGTTGATGACTACGTCAAAATGGTCGGCCTCTACATGCAGTCGGGTTTGGGTTACCAGACACCTTCGCTGATGCAGACGTTGGCGGGCACGGGCACTGAGCGGCCGGCGGGGAACTTCGAGGGCCTTGCGGCGCAGGCGTACGCATCGAATGGCGTGGTGTTCGCGTGCATGTTGGTGCGGCAGTTGGTGTTTTCGAGTGTCCGGTTCCAGTTTCAGCGACTGCGCAACGGGAAGCCGTCGGATACGTTCGGCGATCAAACACTGCGCCTGCTGGAGCGTCCGTGGTCTGGTGGCACAACGCAGGATCTGCTGTCGCGGATGATTCAGGACGCCGACCTGGCGGGCAACTCCTACTGGGTGCGGCAGGGCGATGAGTTGGTGCGCCTACGTCCTGATTGGGTGCAGATCGTTGCAACGCCGCGCCAGATGAATACTGCGGACGGCGGTCGCGGTTCGGGCCAGGTTGGGTGGGCCAAGAAGGGCTACCTGTACACCGAAGGTGGCTTCCAGTCGCAGAACGACGGTGTGTCGTTCACGGTGGACGAGGTGGTGCATTTTGCGCCTATCCCCGACCCGCTGGCTGTGTTCACCGGAATGTCTTGGCTGACACCCATTCTCCGCGAGATTCAGGCGGATCAGTCGATGACCCGGCATCAGCGCAAGTTCTTCGATCGGGGCGCGACGGTGAACATGATCATCAAGCACCCTCTTGGCGCTGAGCGTGACGCGATCAGGAAGTGGGCCGAGGAAGTCGACTCCAAACATGGCGGCACTGACAACGCTTGGAAGAACCTGCACCTATACCCAGGGGCGGACGCGACGGTCGTCGGGTCCAACTTGCGGGAGATCGACTTCAAGAATGTCCGTGGCGCTGGGGAGACCCGGATCGCGGCGGCGGCGGGTGTGCCCCCGGTGATCGTCGGCCTATCCGAAGGGCTAGCCGCCGCAACCTACTCCAACTACGGGCAAGCGCGCCGACGGTTGGCTGACGGCACCGCACACCCCCTCTGGCAGAACATTTCAGGATCGCTGGAGCGAGTGGTGCCGCCGCCGGATAACTCGTCACGGCTTTGGTATGACGCCAGCGATGTGCCGTTCCTGCGTGAGGACGAGAAGGATGCGGCGGATATTGCTGCCGTGAAGGCGCAGACGATCAGTTCGTACATCAGCGCGGGGTATGAGCCCGATTCGGTGATCGCGGCAGTTGAGGCGAATGACCCACGGCTGCTGACGCATTCGGGGCTGTACAGCGTGCAACTCCAGCAACCGGGCGCGGACATGACCCGGCCCGACAGCGCCGCAGACACCCAGGAGGAACAGTGACGACTATAGAACGGAAGGCACCGCCACGTGACGACGTGTGCCGGTCGGTTGCGTTCACACTGACCCGCGACGGCGAAAACACCGACGACGGGCTGACCTTCGAGGGCTACGGCGCGGTGTTCAATTCGCCCACCCGCATCGACTCATGGGAAGGCATGTTTGACGAGCAGATCGCCCCCGGCGCCTTCCGCAAGTCGATCCGTGAAAACATTCCCAAGTTCCAGTTCGACCACGGGCGTTCAGTTTTCGGAACGCTTCCCTGTGGCGTGATCTCCAATATCACCGAGGATGACAACGGGCTGTTCGTCACGGCACGGATGAGTGCGTCGTGGTACTGGGAGCCGCTACGAGAAGCGGTCGGATCGGGCGCCGTCGACGGCATGTCGTTCCGGTTCTCAGTTGTCCGTGATGAGTGGCGCGATGCCGCAGGCAAGATCGTCAAGCCCGAAGACCTCGAAGAGGCGCTCTGGACGGGTTCGCGCGGGGTACTGCTGCGCACCCTGAAAGAGGTCAAAGTCGCCGAAGTTGGCCCCGTTGTGTGGCCCGCGTATGGCGCGACAACCGCAGCTCTGCGGTCGAAGTCAATCGACCTTGACCGACTGCGGGATGGAGACTCTGAACAGCGAAAGCTGTTCGCAGCAGCGGCCCTAACAATCAGGGTTGCTGACACTAACGCCCCCGAACGGGGCGAGTCCGATGATGAGCCGCAAGACACCCCCGATGGGGCCGTTGAGCACTCGGAGAAGGACACCGAAGCGCCGCAACCCACCGATGAGGCCGGGGAGCACGCTGACACCGAATCCGAACCCGAAAGTCAACTCTCAGAGGCGCGCAGGGAAGCAGAAAACCTCTACTTCCAGAACGCATTTGACGAAGTCCGGCTCACTCGGGAATCAACGCCACCACTGAAAGGTGTGAACTGATGATCAAGACCATCAAAGAAGCCGAAGACCGCGAGAAGAGCATCGAAGAAGAGCTTGAGCGGTTGAAGAAGAAGGAAACCAAGTCCCCGGAGGATCACGCCCAGGTGCCGATCCTGCTGGAGGAGTTCCGCGAGGTTCATGCGCGTCTGCTGGATCTGCGGCACGACGCCGCGTTGCAGGAGATCCGGTCAGCCAAGCCGGCGGGTACTCCGGTGGCCGATGGAGCCCCGCAGATTGTCGACCAGCCCGAGCAGCGTTTCGGCGCGCAGGTCGGTTCGATGGGCAAGTTCAAGAACCCATGGGACACCTCCACCATCCGCTACGACGGAACGGGCAATCGCGGCGAACTCCGCTCGCGCGCGCTGGATTGCGCCGAGCAGATGCCGTTCGCCGACGATAAGGTCCGCGAAGCCGCCACCAAGTTCATCGAGCGTGGCGACAGCAAGACCGTGGACATGGTGCTCGCCAGCACCTCCCCGGCCTACGCCGAGGCGTTCGCCAAGGTCATTCGCTCCGAGGGGCACATGGCCGCGCTCAGCACCCAGGAGCAGGGCGCGATCGCTCGCGCCATGTCCCTGACCGACAACGCCGGCGGGTACCTGGTGCCATTCCAGCTCGACCCGTCCGTCATTCTGACGGCCAACGGTTCGGTCAACCAGGTTCGCCAGATCGCCCGCGTGGTCACCGCGACCGGCGACGTGTGGAACGGCGTGTCGTCTGCGGGCGTCACTGCATCGTGGGACGCGGAAGCCGCTCAGGTGTCGGACGATTCGCCGACCCTCGCTCAGCCGTCGATCCCGATCTACAAGGGTCAGGCGTACGTCCAGGTCTCGCATGAGGTCTCGGCGGATGCCCCAACCCTGGCCAACGAGATCGCCACGATGGTTGCGTTCGAGAAGGACCGCCTGGAGTCGGTGGCGTTCGTCACCGGCTCGGGCTCGAGTGAGCCGACCGGCATCATCACCGCCCTGACGGGTGGTTCGTCGGTGGTTGCTTCGATTGCCTCGGACACCCTCGCGGTCGCCGACGTGTACGCACTCGACGCCGCGCTGCCTCAGCGGTTCGCGGCGAACGGATCGTGGCTCGCACATCGTGCGATCTACAACAAGATCCGGCAACTGGACACAGGCGGCGGCAACGCGCTGTGGGGCCAGTTGGGCGACGGTCGCAAGAGCGAACTGCTCGGACGACCGGACTACGTTTCGGAGGCCATCGACGGCACCGTCACCGCGCTGGCGGACAACCTGGTGCTCATCTTCGGTGATTTCCAGAACTTCGTCATCGCGGATCGTTTGGGAGCCACCATGCGGTTCATCCCAGACACCTTTGGGGCCAATGGGCGTCCGACCGGACAGAGCGGCTGGCTGACGTACTGGCGTGTTGGTTCCGATTCTGTGAACGACGGAGCCTTCCGCGTTCTCAACTGCACGTAATCACACCCCCACTCGGATGTGATGTAGCGCAACATGATTCAGTTGGACCCCGGCCAGTTGCTCACCGCGCTGGCCGGGGTTCCAACTGGAGCTTGGTCACGGCCTAGCTCATTCACTGAAACTCAAGTCCACCACGGCTACCGTCGCGTGCCATTGGTGGCTGCCGGGAAACATCAGCCGCATTCGGGATGGTTCGGGTTCGTCTGGGACGCGGTTGGACCCGTTGTCGACTGCACCCTGTCACGACTCGACCCTGGCGGCTTCATCGTCCCGCATCGTGATGCGGGGCCGTGGCGGGAGCGGTGGCAGATCCCCATCGTCACATCCGGCGAATGGCACGCCGACCCGCCGATCACGCCGATTGCAGGTGTGCCGTTCCTGGCGCGGCATTGGGAACCGCACGCCGTCACCAACCGGGGCGACAGGGCGCGCATTCATCTGGTTATTGATGTCGATGTGCCCGTCGACCGAGGCCCGTTGCCGTTCGCAACATTTCCCGTACCGGCTGACATGGCCGATCTAGTCGATAGGAGTCGACAGTGAGTCACCGCTGCACCAACGGATTCATCTTCGCCGATCAGGTGTACCCCGGTGGCCTCATGGTCGCCGACGACAACCCGATCCTGAAGACCCACTCCGCGAACTTTGCGAGGGTGGCCGAACCTCCTGCGCCGCGCACCGAGACCGCGTCGGCAGCACCCGGAGTGTTCCGCGAACAGATCGCGCCCGGCGAGTTCAGCAAGTCGCTGCACGCCAAGAAAGCGCCCGCCAAGAAGGCGGCACCGAAAACCGACGAGCCGGAAGGCGATAACTGATGCGCACCACACACTCTGGAGTCCTTCCCGTGAAGGCACTCGCAACCACGTCGGTCACTCAGGGCGGCGGCGCGGTGACCACATCCGCTGTCGACCTCGGAGCGTTCGGCAACAACTTCCGTGACGCCCTGTTCCTGGTCTACTCGGGCACCCTCGCCGATGGTGCGTACGCGATCACCGTGCAGGAGTGCGACACCTCTGGCGGCACCTACGCGGCGGTGGACTCATTCCGCGTGCAGGGCACACTCCCGGCGTTCGCGGCGTCGGACGATGCAACCCTCAAGTACTTCGGCGTGCGCCCGACGAAGCGTTACGTGCAGGCGGTGATCACCCCGACTGGGGCGACCTCGGGCGGGCCGTTCACCGTCTTCGCGGTGCTGGGCAACGGCGGCAACAACCCGCCGGCCACTTCGTAACCCGATGCCGGTCAACTATGCAGCCGCAGCCCTGGCGGCTGCCCAACGCTACTGCGGCTGGATAGTGACCCCCCCGGCGACTGTCACGGTCACGCTCGACGGTCCCGGCGGTAGGGTGCTGTCCCTGCCGTCGTTGTATGTCACGGATGTGTCATCGGTGGTCGAGGATGGCGTCGATCTTGATGTGTCCGATTTATTGGTGTCGCCGACTGGGCTGGTGCGCAAGAAGTCCGGGGCCTGCTGGTCGTCGGACCTCGGCGCTATCACGGTCACGATGACGCACGGGTTCGACTCGGCACCCGATTTTGATGCGGCGGTCGAGCAGGCGGCGGCGGCAATGCTGTCCCGCGCGGACATGCACCCCGCGTTGACATCGCACCGCGTAGACGATGTTGAGGATCAGTGGTCGGCGACGTTGCTACAGGCGGGTGCGCTGAGCACATCATTGCTGGCCCCGTATCGGATTCTGCCGAGCCCATGAGGTTCGGCGGGCAGACAGTGACGTTTGTGGCGGTGTCAGATTCGGGCGACCCGGGATTTCTGGGCCTAAAGGCGCAGACCCGCACGGAGACTCCAGTCGAGGGCTGCCACTTCCGGCCACTGTCGGCTCAGGAATCGGTTGACGTGGTGGACGTTTCGACGAGTCTATGGAAAGCCACCTGCCCTCCCGTGCCCGCCGCCTTAGCGGCCGAGCCGGACGGCGAACTGGTGGTCGACGGCGTGACATACCAGATCGTCGGCCCTCCGATGCCGAAGGTGGACCTGTCGGGCGAGACGGACCACGTCACGGTGGTATGCAAGCGACAGATCGTCTGATGGGAAACCCCCTGGGGAAATTGGGCGTCTCTGATGACGAGTTGGCCGAAGCCATCGCGCGTGATGCTGACGTGAACGCCAGGTTAAACGAATTTATGACAGGCGAAGTGGTCCCCTACTGGAAGTCTGTATCACCAGTCAGGACAGGCAAATACGCCGCGTCGGTGAAGGTGCTGAAGAAAGCCAAAGGCGGCAAAGGCCGCGTCGGGGCAACGGATTTCAAAGCCCACTGGATCGAGTTCGGCACGGGCGCGCCCGGCCCAACGCAGGCGGCGGCACCCGGCCAGAAGACGGCTGAACACTTCGGCGGGGCACTGTCCGAGGGTGTCGAGATGGGCGACCAGTGACCGCCGATATTTTGAACGAGGACGCCCCCGACGTCGAGGATTTCATCGCCTGCTGGATGCAGCCCGAAATCCGTTCGGCAACAGAACGCAAAAATGACGACGAACTCCCGTTCTGTGTGGTCGCACGTATTTCTGGTTCTGATGACCCAGGCGCGGGCACTGACGATCCTGTAGTGCAACTGGACTTCTACGCCCGCGGCGCTGCGGCGGTAAAACGGGCGGCCAATCGGGGACACCGTCGCATGATGCTGCTCGCCAAGTATGGGGAGACAGTCGTCCTCTCTGACGATTCGGAGGCGTCGGTGGATTTCGTCAACACCATAATCCGACCCGCCCGCATGGCTTTCGAGCATGAGCAGATCGTGCGCTACACGGCCCGCTATCACGTGGGCCTCTCCTACATCACCGACTAGTTCGGTGAGCGCGGCACCAGCCGCAACTTTCAGCCCAACTGTCCAGCCGGGGATTCCTTCCTGGTTCCTTCTCCATGAAAGGGGCGTCCAATGGCGCAACCTGCAACTGGCACGACTCCCTCGGCTGGTGGCTATCTCACTACCGACAACCGACTCCAGGGCGGTCACCGCACTGGCCTGATCGCCGTCCTGTTCCGCGATGCACAAGGCGCACCGACGGACATTTCCCCGCATGAGTCCAATGGCGATGTCGCCTGGTCTCCGCTCGCGCAGGATGGCAAGCTGCGTGACGACCTGTTCGCACAGGAGCGCGTTGGTGGCGTGTGGGTGCCCAACCAGGACGACAACGAGGGGTGGTACCTCTCGGGTGCGTTCGGTGACGGCAACGGCCCCTCGCAGAAGCCGTCCATCAAGACCGACGATCAGATGATCGAGCAGTCGAACTACCCGTTCGAGTCGGAGATCACCGAGCAGTCCGAGCCGTTCTCATTCCAGGCGCTCCAGAACTTGCAGCCAGCGATCCTGCGGTTGCGCAACAACCTTCCCCTGGTCGACGCCAACGGCGATTCGCTGGTCGAGGTTCCTGGCGGCGCGGACGCTGGATGGTCGCAAACCCTTGACCCCGACCGCATCCCGCGCCAGTTCCTGCTGTACGGCATCCGTAAGCGCGGGTCCAAGTATCTCTACGAGGTCGAGGCGTACGACTGCGCCTATCTGTCCGACGTGAGCGAGCGTCAGATGGGCAAGAAGGGTAAGGCTGCGGAGTTCACTTTCAAGCCGGAACCCTCGGGGTACTTCATGGCGATGGTCGATGGCGTGTACAAGTCGATCATCAAGCACACCTTCGTCGGCGGCAGCGCGTGGGCCGAGCTGGGCGCGTCGGTGTCGCAGTACACCGTCACACTGGGCGCTCCGTCGGCGGGCACGTTCACCTTGACCTATGGCGGCCTGACCACGGCGACCATCGTTTACGGTGCCGCTAACTCCGCGGTGAAGTCCGCACTCGTCGCACTCGATGACGGGTTCGACGCCTCGGACTGGACCGTGTCCGGTTCGTCTGGTGGCCCGTACACCGTGACGGTGCCGGATGTGTCGAAGGCGCTCACCGGTTCGGGCGCTGGCCTGACCGGCGGCACCTTCTCTGTCGCCGCTGCGTAACCGATCCTCGCAGGGGTGCGCGTTGGGCTGACGCGTGCCCCTGCGAGTTCAGCCCAAATCCCAGCCCAGAATTGGAGATTCAGCCCCATGTCCGACGACGATAGGGAAGATGACCTGTCTGCCCCAGTGACCCCGGAAGCGGCGAGGGAGCAGGCTGCCGAGGCGGGCGGGTTTCTCGCGTCCCGTTTCTATCAGGTCGGCGATGAAGTGCTGGAGTTGCCGCACCCCGAGTTCTTTGACGACGACTTGCAGGCGGGCTACGACGCGCTGAAGTTCGAGTCGGAGTCATGGGACTACGAGGAAGTTGAGCGGTCGAATCCGCTGACGGGTGAGGTCATCATTCATCCCGAGACCGGTAAGCCGGTGAAGGACCGCCGCATCATTCAGCCGCACCGCAAGACGGTGGACGGCAAGACGGAGTTGGTGGAGAACTTCAACGTCCGGTTCTGCAAAATCCTTTGGGGTGCTGGCGGATACGCGAAGTTCAAGAAGGCCGGCGGTCGCGCCAATCAGGTGATGGTGGATCTGCAATACATGCAGCGGCGGTATAAGGAGCGGCTTTCTGCCGATCCGAAAAGTCAGGGAAGTGGCGTGGCTGATCCGCCGGTTTCCGACGAAGATCGAGGCTGACCTACAGCGCCAATACCGCTGCGATGTCGCACTGTGGCACCGCGGCGAGCTGACCAGCCGGAAACTGCTGAGCTTGTTGGAGAACCTGGTTGATCCGTCGGCGTGTCGTATAGATCCCCGGTGGCCGTTGGGCCGAGATCAACTATGGCCGGAAGCGGTGCGGATCGCTGCCGAGACACACAAAGAGCTGGCCCTGATGCGTGCTGGTAATTACGCGGGTGGCCCGAACGCCTATGAGCCGAAAGTGTTTCTGCCGCCCGAGGAACGGGCCCAGAGGTTCATCGAGGCGGCACAGGAAGAGGCGTTCCACGAAGAGGCCGAATTAGACCTGTTCTCAAATCTTGGATGGACCTAAAGGGAAGGGGTGTGGTTGATGCCGGTTTATCTGGATGTCGGCGCGCGCCCCGATGAACGCTCCTTCAGGACAGCCGCCGATAAAGCCGAGCGGTATTTCGGGGATGCCTCGGAGCGAATCGGTAAGCGGTTCTCGGACAACATGTCCAAGGGGATCAGGTCGTCCGATGATGTGGTGCGCAAGTCGGCTGATACCGCAGTGAAAGCGTACGACCGGGCGGCTGATGCTGCTGGCCGGGTGCGCGCCGAGGAAGCGAAACTTGAGGATCTGCGGGAGAAGGGCGCTGGCCGTACGGCACTGATCGCACAGTCAGAGCGGCTAGAGAAGGCCCGACGGACGGAGGTGTCATCGACACGCGCGGCCGTCGGGGCACTCGGTGAACTCGATAATGCACAGCGCCGCGCAGCCTCTAGCGGTAGCGCGTTGTCGAACCTGCTGGGCGGCATCAGCGAGGGCGCGGCGGGTACGCGGCTGGGCGATCTGGCGGGGCAGGCAGAGGACCTGTCCACGCGGCTCGGCGAGATCTCCCCGATGTCTGCCGGTGCCACGGCGGGCGTGGCGGCTCTGGTTATCGGCGTCGGCGCTGCGTCGAAGGCGTTGTATGACCTTGGCGCGCAGTGGGATGACATCGGCGACGGCATTGCGGCACGGACGGGGAAGATGGGCAGTGACCTCAAGTCGGTCACTGACGTGGTTCGTTCGGTGGGGTCGGATGTTGCCGCACCACTGAGCCAGATCGGCGATGTAGCGGGCCGAGTGTCGCAGAGTTTGCGGCTATCCGGTCAACCGCTTGAGGACATGGTGCGCACCGTCAGTCAGCTCAATGAGTTGACCGGCGAGCAGACCGATGTTCGTGGTCTGGGTAAGGCGTTCCGGCAGTTCGGGGTGGATTCGACCGCCGATCAGATGGACGCGCTAGAGGGGCTGGCGAGCGCATCGCGGGCGACCGGGGTCAGCGTCAATGACCTGATCGGCGTGATGAACTCGGCGGGCAAGCCTGCGAAGGAACTCGGGCTGGACTTTGGGCAGACTGCCGGCCTGGTGACGACTCTTGAAGAGGCCGGCCTGGACTTCACCAAGGCTGCACCGTCGCTGTCGATTGCGCTGAAGAACTTCGCCAGGGATGGCCGCGAGCCGCAGCAGGCGTTGCGGGACACCGTCGCTGAGATCAAGAATCTTATCGATGCGGGCAAGGATGCCCAGGCTGCCGACTTGGCCGCGAAGACGTTCGGCAAGGGCTACATCGACTTCCTGGCTGCGATCAAGAGCGGCAAGCTCGACGTGGATTCATTCAATGATGCGCTGAAGAAGGCCGGCCCGACCATTGATGAGTTGAACAAGTCCACGGAGGACTGGCACGAGGAGTGGCAGAAGCTCAAGAACACGTTCTCATCGGATCTCGCTCCTGCGGCGGGCGCATTCTTCGGCGCGGTCAACGACTGGCTGAAGCGAACCACTCAACCTTTGTCGGATCTTGCCAACGAGCTGGGCCGGATCAACGACGAGATGACTTCGGCTGCGCACAACGCCGCCTATGGCAACAGTAGGCCGATATTCCCCGGCGTCCCAGGAGCGCAACCTGGCACTCCGGTAACCGACAATCTCCCCGGCTTGTTCACTCCAGGGGCCGGTTCTGGTACGCCGTCGCTCGGCGATCTACTGACCGGCGCACAGGGCGTTCCGGTGGCTGGAGCACCCGGTGCTGCTCCCACAATGGCTTTGCCGCCGGGGTTGCAGTGGCATCCCGACGGCGGCTTCCAGGCCCGTAGTAGCAGCAGTTCGGGCGGCGCGAAGCCGACGTTCCCCGAGGACCAGTGGAAGGTTCCGATTCCGCAGTTCGCGGCACCGGTCACGTCATCGAAAGCGGGCATCGGTCCCAATGGTGAGCCGGGGGTATGGCAGGCCGACGCGAACACTATCGCCGACCGTCAGCAGTCCGTCATATCCACCGCCCAAAGCTTGTCGGAAGCCAATCTTCATCTGCTGGAACTGAAGTCGCAGGAGAACGTCGCCCAATCGGCGCTGGTGTCGGCACAAAACAATGTGCAGCAGGCGGCGGCGGCGGCGGATAAGGCGCAGCGGGAATTGCTGGAGGCGCAACAGGGGACATGGAAGAAGGCCGAGGGCGTGGCGGACTCGATGTCGAAAGGCATGGATTCCATAGGCTCTGCGCTGGATAACGACCTTGGCATCTCCAAGGGCCTCCCCGGTCTAGCGGAAAACCTCGTCAAGTTCCTCGCCAACCTCGCGTTCGCCCCGGCGCTCGGTGCTTTGTCGGCGGTGTCGGCTGCGAGTCCGAATCAGGGTTCGGGGCTTGTGGGTGTCATGGCGGCCAACGGCGCGTTCGGGCAGCAGTACACGCCATCGGGCGTCGTGCCGGTGACGGTGACGAACTTGCCCGGCGGTGGTTCGGGTTCATTGTCCGCGCTTCAACCGGGCGCAAGCATTCCTGGCACTTACGGGCTGCCGACAGGAACTGACACCGGCGGATATGGCAGCAGCGGCAAGGCTTTCCCCGCGTGGGTTCATGCACTCGAAGACCGATTTGGCGTCAAGGCGAGCACCTACAGCGGACACCAGGAGGGCGACCGCCATGAGGCGGGTTACGCCCCGAACCCCGGTCACCAGAATCGGGGTATCGACTGGTCTGGTCCGGTTGGTGCGATGCAGCAGTTCGCCGATTACCTGTCTCAGATCCCCGGATCGCTGGAGCAGGCGATCTGGCAGAACCCCTCGACAGGTCGCAGCACTGAGATTGCTGGCGGGCGTTCACAGCCGGGGTACTTCGCTGGCGACCTCGGCGGGCATCAGAACCATGTTCACACGCGGCAGTCTGCGCCGATCCCTGCGCCTGGTGGGTTCAGTGCCATCGCGCCAGGACTCGGCATCACCCCGACCCCACTGGGTGTGTCGGCGGTCGGTGGCGGCACTGGCACGGGCGCAGGCTTCCCCGGCATCGGTGGTCCTCCGCAGGCTTTCGGTGCCAACTCGCCACTCGGACTCCCTATGACTGGCACGGCGGGTGCAGCGGCTCCGAACGCGGGCGCAGTCTCCGGCGGTCAGGCGTACCCAGCTCAAGGCGGCGGCGGCTTCTCCGGTCTCGGTGGAATGCCGATGGATGCCATGATGATGGCCACATCCGGTCTCGACGCGATGGCCCCCGGTGCTGGTGCCGCCGCGAAAATCGGTATCCAACTTGCGAATCGGACCATCGGCTACATGGGCCAGGTCGCGGGCATCGGCGCATCCGGGCTGCTGGAAACGCTGTCTGTGGGCGACAACCCGATGGGCAGCTTCGGCAAGTCGTGGATCGGGAAGCTTGCGGGCGGATTCGCTGGTGCGCGGCCAGCTCTGCCGAACATGGCTGGACAGAAGCCACCCCCAGCTCCCGGTGGCCAGCAGGGCCAGCCAGGGCAGCAGGGTGGCACCACAAATCAGAACGTGACGATCAACAACCAGGCGGCAACCCCCGATCAGAACGGCAAGGACATCACCGCCCATCTTGGCGCGATGGCAGCCCCGGCGGGCCGACAGTGACGACATACCCCGCGCGGCTGCCAGCGAATCCGCTGACGCCGCAAGGCTCTTACTATGCGCTGAATGGGATTCACCCCCGCGTGTGCCTGCTGTCATGGGACGGGACGCAGGTGTTTGACCTCATGGGCGGCGGCGCGATTGCCGACCGGTTCACCGCACCAGAGAGCGTCCACATCACGTCCCCGCCAAAGGGTCTGATCGCCAACTGGACGATGATCGACCAGCAGGGCGCGAACGAGGATGGCGTGACGTTCGTCAATGCCGCCAACGAGCCGCTAGAGATCGACTTGCCGGTGCGGTGTGTGGCCCGCGACGGCAAGCATCTCCGCAAAGTCGTCCGCACTCTACTGGCATCAATCGACTCGAAACGTACTGCGACCCTCTCGTTCTGGACGCCGGAACTGGGCTACTGGTCCACTCCCGTGCGCTGGTTCAAGGCACCGCCCGAGGGGTACAAGATCGGCGGGCAGCACCGCAGCACAGAGGTGACGTTGCGGCTCCGTGGCGACGGTGGCTTCTGGCGCGGCCTGCCCGACGTGGGGGAGTTCCGGTTCGCCTACGCCGACGTTCAGGACACGTTCGCCACCGACTACGAAACCGGGCTGGGGCCGAACTGGCCCGTCCTGACCACGGGCAAGGGCGGCGGCTTCCCGTACGTCAACCACGGCAAGGCGCGCTGGCGCGATGATCCGAAGCGGACGTTCTTTACCTCGGGCCGCACCTATGTCGCGGGGCCGCACAAGGATTTCGAGTCCGAGACGAACTTTCAGGTCGCCGAGATTGATCTGGGTTCGTTCATCGAACTTGGTGCCGCTGTTGATATTTGGCTGCGGATGGGCCGTCGTGAGGATGGCTCATGGAACGGGTACGGCGTTCGGGCGCGGATCACCAACGCCACGGTCGAGGTGACCTCGTTCAACAACTATCACGAAACGCTGATCGCCTGGTGGCTGATCCTTTTGCTGCCCTTGCTGGGCGAGACGCTGCGGTTCGAGGCCGGCGATCCCGAGACGGGCGACGAGCGGGTGTTCCGTATCAAGCGCGGGTACATCGGCGACGGCAGAACAGTTTTGCAGTGGCGAGACGCGGCGGCAGTCACACCGTTGGGTGAGGACTTCCGTGGTGTCGGCTTCGGCGGGTATGCGGCCGGGGCGATCATCACCCAAGGGACGCCGGGTGCGGTGTCGGAGTTCCGCGCGGGCGATGCGTCGGCGACCGAGCAGACCGGCTTCATCGAGCGGCTGAACATCGGCACCGAGCCGCGCTGGGACACCTACACCTGTTACGGGCCGGGGACTTTCGAGATCGCGGCGGGACCGGGTTCGACGGAGATGGTGAAGTTCGGGCCGCTGCTGCCGAATCAGATTGTGCGGCTCAACTCCGATCATTCCAAGCGTGTCGTGACGGATCTGACCTCGGTGCCGTCAACCGCTGCGGAACTCTTGGAGTACCGCGCCGCCCTGGCCGAGTTGGAGTCCCTGGCACCCATCGGCAACATCGGGCCGACGGTGAACGCCAACGCTTCCGGGTT
This sequence comes from Hyphomicrobiales bacterium, assembly GCA_016710435.1. Taxonomy (NCBI): domain Bacteria; kingdom Pseudomonadati; phylum Pseudomonadota; class Alphaproteobacteria; order Hyphomicrobiales; species Hyphomicrobiales bacterium. The sequence continues at coordinate 15,752 of JADJVV010000017.1, forward strand.
CGGCATATCGCCACCACAGGGCAACCTTAATCGCCTGCTCGAAGGCCGGTTCTCGCGCCCGATCCCACCGAAGCCCGCGGGTGGCTCAGCGGTGAGCACACATGTGGCGGTGAAGATTACCGGCGGCAACTCCAGCTCGCGGGTGATAGCCCGTGGAGTTCCCCAACGGCGCTACCCCCAATGAGGCGCTACCCCCAATGATGAGCCCCGAGCAGGTCGAGACGCTCAAGAACCAGTTGGTGTCCGGTGTCGCGCACTTGCAAGCCGAGGCGTCTGATCAGCTTGCCGAGGCGTTCAACACCGACAACACCGACTACCGCGTCACGGTGTTCGACAAGTTTTGGAACCGCATCGGTGAGGCTGCCGACTACATCGACATTTCGGGCACCATCCCACGCAACGCCGCACCGCAGGCAACGCTGCGACTGGCGGGCGGGCACTGGCTCGATGAGTACCTGTCGGCGTGCGAGCAGACGATGGTCGGTGTCCTCATTGAAACCGAGGGCATCAGCGAGGCGTTTTACGTCAAGCGGCACCGGGAGAAGCTGGGCGAGGACGGGAAAGTCGTTCTCACAAGCGAACTCGTCGGCATCTGGGACATTTTGAACTATCTGCCGATCTGGCCGTCGTGGTATCTGCCGTTGCAATCGCAGCCATTCTCACACGCCGTCTACGCCTCACCTATTTGCACGGTGCTGGAAGCTGCCGCGGCGCAACAGTCGTTCCGTATCCAGTCGGGCATCAACGAGTTCCTAAACAACGCGCTGTCGCTAAACCTGGATGTGCGTACGTGGTTCGGGACGATCTTGCAGTCCATCGAGAACAACGGCCAGGTCGGCGACACGCTGAAAACGCCGCTGTACGTGGTGCGCACCGGCCTGCTGCGGGACACGTCGCCGGTGTTCATCAAGACGGTTCGGATGACGACGGTCGGGCAACTGGTGCAGGAGATCACCCCGGCGTACGGCGTCGATGTGCGCGTCTACCTGTGGCTGCCGGGGATGCCGCAACCCGACGTGTGGGCCAACCTGACGCACCCGACATACGTGATGACCGTGAAGGACCGCAGCCAGATCGAAGGCCCGACGAAAACGATTCTGGATTCGGCGCTGCGGACCATCGTGGACGCGCAAGGCTCGATCCTTGGGAAAACGCTTGACCCGCTGCTGAACCCGTCTGGCAACTATGTGCCCGAGGGATTGTTCACCGCTGAGATTTTAGGTATCGACTTCGTGCCGCCGTACGCGGTGCTGGTGACCCCGGATCTGATCGTCGCAGACGGGGAGGTGGTACGGGACCGGTCTGCGCTCATCACTTACGAAATTGTCCGCAACACACCCCTTGGCTGGCAACACATCATCGGCGGCAAGTCCCCGAAGTGGCTCAACGACCTCATCAATGCCTGGCTGTCCTTCGTCATCGACATGGCCATGATCGTCATCGGATTCACGGGCGTACCAAGCAATCTGCTGGACGGGTTCCTCAACGATGCGTTCTTCGCGTTCGAGATGATCCAGCACTACACCCGGCGTTCCGATGTCGGCCCGTTCCATCCCGCCATCGAGGTTGTTACCCCGACCAACTCCAGCCCATATAACCTGGAGGCGTTTTTCCAGTTCGTCCAAGTGCTGTGGAACTCAAGGGGTTACACGACCGCGACCGCCACATTCCGTGGTCAGAACGGGCCGCACAAGCTCGGGCGTGACATCTTCCCCGGCGCACTGATGACCCTCGTGTACTGCTCGCGGACGAAGATGTTCACCGATTACATCGAGTTGGTGTCGTTCAAATCTGACCGCCGCACGCGCGAACTGACCGTCCAGATGGGCGACGGGAAAGCGTTGCAACACCCGATTGCGCAGCTCCGCAACAACATCAGCGAACTGTTCGCGGGCATCAACGTTCTAGCCCTGACGCCGAATTCCTAGAGGGAGACTTCCGTTGGCCACACAACCACGCTCCACGTCGCGGATTGTCGTCCGTGACGGCAAAGAGTGGATCGAAGTCGACATGGCGAAGTTCATCATGCCGAAGGACTGGTCGCCGGATTCGGGGATGTATCTGCTGATCGCGGCGCCGGCTGGTGGCATCGGCGGGTTCGCGGCGTTGGCGACCGGCCCCCGTGGATTCTCTCCGACGTTCGTGGTGTCCTCTGCGACAACGCTTCCCGCTGGCGAGTCGGTGACGGTGGGATCTTCCGAGCTGGCCCCGGCGACCGAGGTTGCGGGTCCGCTGATCGGCCTGGACTTCGCTATTCCTGCGGGCGCTGACGGTGCTCCCGGTGCGGCGCTGGTGACGCCCGAGGATTACGGCGACACTCCCACGGTCGGGCAGGCGATGCAGGTCGCGGCGGGCGGCTCGGAGTTCGAGCTGGTGTGGCCGAAGGTGTGCGGCATTCACTACCCGGCTGCGGTGACGGCGGTTCCATCGGGCACAGGCGGCTCCCCGGTGAACTGCACGGTCATCGACATACCGTCGGGCAAGTACAACTTTGACTACAAGGTCATCCCGTTCGGGACGTGCCAGATCGCGGGCAGCTCAACGAACCTGCGGGTGGATCTGGTCGCCCGGTACAACGGCAGCAGCGGCGATGACATCGGTCGATGCTTCGGGCTGTCCGGGCAGAACGACCGTCTGACCATCAGCCCCGGTCCTGTTGCGGGCGCGGCGAGTTCGGTGGGCAAGACGACCGCCGGGGATGGCTGCCAAATCTACTTCAACACTGAGCGCCAGACGGGTTCGGCGACGTATCAGGCATCAGCCTCCTACATGCGGTTCTTCTGTGTGGTGGTTCCCGCGTGACCGATGAGTGGCCGCAGATTTTCGACCGCGTCGGCCAGGTGCCGGGTGGCGCTGCGGGGTCGAAGCAACTCACCGAGCAGGACGTTCAAGACCGCTGGGCGTGGGTCAACAAGCGCAACGCCTCGGACATCGCCATCTCGATGGGCGGGGTGGACACCGGGGATGACTTCGACCCATGGGGGTCTATCGCGGCATCGTTCACCGCGCACACCGAAGCTATTGCCACCCTTGAGGAAATCGCCGCGCTGAACTCGTCGCCCGCATATCTGGCAGACATTCAGGACATGGTGACCGTGCCCCGCCGGGACTGTGCGGTGTACGGCGAGGAACTGTCGGCCTACACCGACATCTTGGCGGGAATCCAGTGCCCGATCACGACGCACTACCACTACCTGAACACCAGCGTCATCAGGCCGGAAGTGGTCATCGGTGCATCACAGGGAACCATCTACTACACCCCCGTGATCGTGGATCGTATCGGCGCGCTCATGGGTGTTCGCTGGATGACCGGCCCTGACTACCTGTTCAGCATCGACTACTACGAAATGGCGCTGTGCGCCCTGGACATCAGCAGCGGCGACCTCGTCAAGCTCTGGGGTTCCGGCAACATCAAGGACGGCCTACCGGCGGGATCGGGCGGGCTCATCGAGGCGTATATCGAGTTCGACTTCGACCCCGCACAGATCACCACACCAGGGCAGGTCTTGTTCGTGGCGCACCAGCAGACCGCGCCGGGAGGTTTACAGCAGCCGCGCCGCCTGGCCGCAGCGATGGCACCCAATGCGGGCCGCCCCGATCAGATCCTTGACGCGGCAACCTATCTGGCTGACGACTACTCGCAGGGCATCCCGTCGTCAATCGACTTCGCATCGCTGACGCGGGAGAACCGTTTCATCCCGTGGGGTGCCGTGCGTGTCGACACTTCGGTGACGACGTGATGACGGCCGAACAGATGGCCGATCTTGCCGCGTCGGGCCGCTACTGGTGGATGCGCGCCGATGGCACCTTCTACGCCACAGCTGCCCGTGACGCGGGAACTGACTTCTACCTGTTGGACGCCTCCCCGGAATGGGTCGCCCAATGGGGCGGCGACTGGGGCCAGGCCGTCGAGGTGCTGGCCCCGCTCTTTCCTAAGCTTGATGAACACCGAGAGGAATCCTGATGGCTGATCTAGGCCCCGCCGAATGGCTCGTAAACGCCTGGCTGGCAGCGACGTTCAACCCGGCGGCACCGTTCTCGATCCCCGGCGTGTATCTGCAACTGCACACCGGGTTGCCGGGTGCTGCAGGTACGGCGAACGCTCTGGCCGACACCGACCGCCAGCCGGTCGCGTTCTCCGCTGCCGACGACGGCACCATCACCACCGCAGGAGCCGCTGCCGAATACCTGATCGGCGACGACGGGACCGTCACGCACGGATCGCTGTGGACGGCGCTGGAGTCGGGGACGTGGTTCTGGAACGTCATTGCCACCCATCCGGTGACGGTGGTGGAAGGTGACGTGCTCACCCTGTCTGACGGGCTGACGTTCACGCTGGACGGCTGGGTCTGATGCCGGTAACCCGCATCGCAGCGGCACAGCGGTACGCCGAGATTGGCGCCGGTTCAGCAGCCGGGAGTACGTCGACATCGCTGCCGGTCCCGACGGCTGACTACACGTATGCGGTCGCGGCTATCGGCTGGGTCGGCGGCGTGGACATCTCGTCGGACGTTTTCAACATCACCCTCGGCGGCGTCGGTGGCACGCCACTGTTCGCCACACCGCTGCATTTCGACTCCAACAAGTCGATGCTGTGGGGGCTGATCTTCGCCGACCCCGACCCCGCAACCCTTGCCGCGACCTACAGTTCGGTGGCAACAGAACTGTTCAACCGCAACCTGTTCCTCGTGGCCGGCGTGTGGTCGCAGGTCACCCCGTTGGACCTGGGCAGCATCTCGGACAGTGTCGTGACGGCGGTCGGGTCCGGCTCGGTCACATCTTCGGGCATCACGGTGCCGTCGCTGAATCCCGCCAACCGGGTCATCTCCGCGCACATGGTCGGTGCGGGGCGAAAGATCACCGGATTCAACAGGACTCGCGTGGCATCGGCTGCGGGGTTCTATGGCGGTCAGGTGATCCTCGGTGAAGCGCGCGGCGCATCCTCGGTGACCTCGACCATCACCCATGACGCCACGACATCGAAGTGGGCGGGGTTCGGTTTGAACCTCGGGCCGACGCCGGTTGAGTGCGGCATGTCCGACACGGTGAAGCTGAACCCGTCGCAGACCTTCGGCGGTGGCCTGTACCGGATCGCCACGCCGCATCCTGACCGTGAGTGGATCATCCCGCCCGTCGGATCGGCGAACCCGCTCGGACCTGGCGGGTAACTTCTCTGTGTCCGCCGATGGTGTCGCAATGCCCGTCTGGGAGAAGGACATTGACGACACCTTGGAATACACGCTGTACTGGCCTAACCATATTGTCGATGACGACGAGATCGTGGCGGTCGAATACACGTCGTCGGGATCACTGCGGGTTGTCGCGCAGGCGTTCGAGGGTGTGATGACGCAGGTCTGGCTGTCGAACGCCGCGGCTCATGTCCAACACCTTGTGCGGGTACGCATTTCAACACGGCACGGACGGCGACATGATCGGACCTTCTACATAACGGGAGTGAATAACTAATGGCCAAGGTGACGATCAGCAGCGAGCTGGTTCGAGATCCAACGGGTCGCCAGGACAACCGCCCGTGGTACGTGTTCGGCGAGGGGTATCAGCCCGCCACGGACGGTCTGGTCACTCCGCGCCGGTCGCGCCCGATCTATCCGGTCGCCGGGACTCTGTCATTCGAGGTCGAAGCCGGCAAGCACGTTTGGATCGAGAACCCCAGCGGTGACCAGTATTACGTCACGATTGGCGACGAGGATCAGGATCTGGAAGATCTGCTCGCCACCGCCGTTGGTGTGCCGCCCGATTCGAGTCAGGACTTGCTCGACGCCGCCGTCGAGACTTTCGTTGAGAACAATCCGGGCTACCCGTGGAGTGGTGTCGCCGAAAAGCCCGCCGTCATCGCAGCAGGTGCCACCGCCGAGGATGCCCTGATCGCAGTGTCGGCGACGGTGACGGGCCGGTCGCTGCTGTGGTCGGCGGATGCTGCGGGCGCGCGGGATGCGATTGGTGCGGCTAGGCGTCTCGCCGTCTGTGGACGATTATGCTGCGGACCCGACTGGCGTGGCGTTCTCTGACGCCGCCGTCGCGGCGGCACGCGCAGCACTGGGCGACAGTCCGACGGCGATGGCGGGTCTTCGGCGTCGGCACATACAAGATCGCCAACGACATCACCCTGTTCAAGGCGGGCCAGTATGTCGAAGGCCAAGGCTCTGGGGCTACCACTATCGACTACAGGGGCAGCGATGGAGGCCCGCTCACCTTTCGGGAAGCTTCCGTCGCCCTGGCCTCACCACAAGGGTCATCGACCGTCCGGGGTCTGACGATCTACGGGTGGTCAGCGGGGAACAATACGTGGGGCCTGCGGTATGGCGACATCGGCGAGTTCCACGTCCGCGACCTCCGCATCGTGGGATTCGGCGGCACGGGAAGTAAGGGACTGTGGGGCGACAACCGGTACTCATTTCGGGCGGTGCCAGATACAGGCATCGGTAGAAAAATGCGCTGAGTGCGTCGTTTTCGAGAACAACACCGGATACAACGTCGACACTGCTGGCAGCTTCGATTACAGCTCATACGATCTTGCGGTGCAGGCGAATGTCGGCCAGAACGGTGTCGCCATCCGCAAAGGCTCCGTCGCAGTTTCTTCCGGCAGCCCAGGTACGCAGTTCGTCGGTGTGGACATGAAGATTCGCGGCAACTTCGGCACCCACGCATCGGCGAACGGTGGTGTGGCTTTCGGGGTGGGCGTCGAAGGTGACTCAACCGATGCAGTGGTTTGCCGCCGCGACGAACACGGTGTATTACGTGCGGCTAACATTCCCGACAGCGAAGTCCCGTTCGATTCGAGTCGAGACGGCGAACATCGCCAACTTCGGGGGTGTCGTCGTGCCTTCGGGTGAAACTGTCACCCGTCCGGGCGGGGAGATCCACAAGCGCATGGTGATCCTCGGTGGCTCATTGCACGGTCGGCGCGCTAACGGAAACACCGCCTCTGATCCGGCGACCCAGCTGCACCCGTTTTGAAACGTTTGCGCACTATGTTGGCGAAACTGCTAGGCTGTGATTCAGTCCTCAGCCTTGATCGTAGGGGGCACGGGGTGGATGAATGACGCCAGCACGAAAACCATTCAGTGCCCGCATCGCTGACCGTGCTAGCCGCCAATCCACAACATCGTGCTGGCAGCGGGATCGAAAGCGACAGCACCTACACCGGGGCCGCAGGTCTGCGCCGCCGCCGGCGTATCGGCCCCCTAGGTCAGCTAGCCGACGTGCCGATGAGTTGAGGTATGCGGGCTCGGGGACGCAGGATCAGGGTCAGGCAGACGGGGTCTATGCTGAACGGGGCAGTTAAACCAGGCCGCGCAATCAGGGCCGTCACTTCAACGATGTTATAAGTGTGATCGAGTCTGGCGACAAGACTCCGCAGATAGCGTTCACCCGTCCATCCTGGGTGCGCAGAAGCTCGCCAAGGCGTTCTTCGGAACCCTGGACCGGACGGCGCACATTGATCCCACGGTAGCGGGGCGCGGTCGGTGGGCGACTGTC
>JADJVV010000018.1 GCA_016710435.1 Hyphomicrobiales bacterium
GATGTAGCGCTGGCGTTCCGCTGTACGCCCCTCGCGACAGCGAATAGAAACGCGCCGCCGCCTCGCCCGTGAGGAGTGCGTGCTGCGTTCCGCTGTACGCCCCTCGCGACAGCGAATAGAAACGGGCACGCTCACTCGTGTCGATGTACACCGCAGAGTTCCGCTGTACGCCCCTCGCGACAGCGAATAGAAACTCGGCGATAACCGCGAAGGCGTTGTTGGTCGCCTCGCAGTTCCGCTGTACGCCCCTCGCGCCAGCGAATAGAAACTTGTGGCTCCAAAAGCCCTCCACCCGCGCCCAACTCAGGTTCCGCTGTACGCCCCTCGCGACAGCGAATAGAAACCGCCTGGCACGCTTCATGTCGCGGTTCGTTGCGAGAACAGTTCCGCTGTACGCCCCTCGCTACAGCGAATAGAAACTGTTCGGTGCGTCACCGAAATTGACGCCCGACGCCATGACGGGTTCCGCTGTACGCCCCTCGCTACAGCGAATAGAAACCCCATGACCGCGTCAGCGCCCCAACCGTCGGTGTCATAGTCGGGTTCCGCTGTACGCCCCTCGCGACAGCGAATAGAAACGGTGTCGATCTCCGACCCTGGGGTGTCAGAGGCGCTACGTTCCGTTGTACGCCTCTCGCGACAGCGAATAGAAACGGGAATCCAAACCTCTTTGCCTTGCTTGACCCGTTCCGCTGTACGCCCCTCGCGACAGCGAATAGAAACGGACGACGACCGTCGGCGGGTTGTACACATCCACGGGTTCCGCTGTACGCCCCTCGCGACAGCGAATAGAAACGACGTGGCGACGTCCAGAAGGGTCTGCAAGTTCCGGGCGCTGTTCCGCTGTACGCCCCTCGCGACAGCAAATAGAAGCTCGTGGGTCCGGTGCCGAGCTGAATCCCGGCTATTGGGCGTTCCGCTGTACGCCCCTCGCGACAGCGAATAGAATCCTTACGGAGCCACCAGACTCCGCTCGTCTGCAAAAGGTGCCGCCGCACGCCCCTCGTGACACGAATCGCGTCGGACAACGGAGGCTTGATCGTGATTCTGACACCAGACACTCAGGCCTCCGCCCCCACGCGACAGCAAACACTTTCCTAAAGGAAATAGATGAGGCCCCCTGCTACGCATTCTGACCATCGACGCGTGTCTCCGTATTGGAGGGTGTTCACCAGGACGACGTCTCCAGTGTGGGTCGCCATCCTCTTGGGCGTTGCTGGCTCCGCCTACGCGCCCTTCTTCTTCGCCAACTACTTTGATGTCCCCATCAAAGATCCGGCGACCGGCCTGGTTTTTGGGGTGCCCTTGGGGCACCTACTCGTAGCCGTCCTAACTCCAGCCGGGGCATTGGCGACGCTGGTCTTTAAGCTCGGGGAACGAAGTGCGCGCGAGCGTGAGCTTGAGCAGAAAGATGAGGAGAACTTCAGTCTGCGACGCGGAGTTGATCGCGAGGGCGTCAACCAAGCTCTGACAGATTTTCACCATTGGGCTCTACTAACTCTCGATCCGAACCACACTCGAGTGGCCTGGCGCATGATCGTCTCTCTAGCCCAGAGTGCTCCCGAGGTCGGGATTCAGGCAGTCGATCTCGCTTGGGAGCGGATATCCGCTCTTCTTCGCGAAGGGTGCCCACTAGGGTGCGAGCAGCGTGACTTTCATATCCATGACGTGGGTCCGTGGCTGCTCGCCGCACCAGTCGACTCCCTGCGCACACTCTTAAGGCTCCCTCGCATGCTCGAACAGGCCCACGAGATGCGCCTTCCCTCAGATCTAATTCCTGTGCGGCTGCCTCAAGTTCTTGACCTCGATCTCGGGCCAGCACATGTCTTGGACCTGGGTCGCCTGATCATGGTTGCGGACCGTGAGTTTGAATTGAGGATCCACGGGGCTCCCGGCGCACAGGTCGTTCTTCCACAGGTTCCACTAGGGACGCGACTTCGTGTCCAGGTTACCGGAAGCGTGAAACTTGAAGGTGCTTCGGTCGATGGAACTCTGCACTTGAGCGCCTTAGGCAGTTGTCCGCCCGAGGAGACTCGCTTTGTAGAGCTTTCAATCAAGGGTGTATCTGATACGGGGACGGTGGCAGTCAGCACTGAGGGGAAGTCCGTGAGTTGGAACGCTTCGTTGGGAGCCGTGGCAGGCACATGTGTTGTAGACCTTCTATCTCCCAGGAGTACGCGCTTCCAACTTGGAGCGGATCTCATTAGAAGTGTCGGCGGAACAATCACGCTGACCGGATCCTTGTTCGACGTTTCCAGTGTAGAGCTGAGGCTGAAGGATGTGGACAGTGACTATTCGCTGGGTTCCTCAGGTTTGGTTATCGAATCGTTAAGCGTTGCAGAGTCGTCGCGCGTAGACATCTTCCACGAACTTGCATCAGCAGGTGCCGCCTATCGGGGTATCGTGGTTGGGGATTCAAGCGTCTTCGCTGCTCATGTGGCGTTTCCTCCGGGAACGATCTCGGGTGAGATCATTGCATCTGACGTTGAGCTCTCTGGCGTGGCGCGCCGAGGGGTTCGTGGACTCGACAGCTCGGCGCCTCGCTTTGAGATTTGCTTTACGTCTGAGAACACGTTTGGGGGCGAGTCTCTTCGGATCCGGAATCTTCGTGCTGAAGGTGGGTGTATTCGAGTGGTCGGTCCGGTGGATGCAGGCTCTGCAGGTATGCCGATTCCGAGCCTCGTGACATTGGATGGAACGGGCGATGGCACGCTCTGGGTCGAGGCCACAGCGCCGGGGCACACCGAGGATGGAAAGGGAGGCAAGAGATCAACCGAAGCCTGTACGGAGGTGCTGTTCGTCGGTGAGCTGGACGCGCTGACGATCGACGAGCAGAGCACCGGGGTGAACCTGGAGCGCACTCGGCGACGTGTGGCCAGCTAGCGGATCGAAGGTCACACTGCAGCCTCGGCGCGTCCCAGCGGAGATCCGGGCAACCCCCGATATGACTCTGTCCGTCAGGTCTCATCAGCGAGCCGGTTCCGGTTGGTGATCCGCAACTTCCCCCGAGGGAGGCGCCATGGCCAAGGATGTCTTTGTCAACCCCTACGCCTTCGTTCCGTTGCCGGGCGCGGTCGTTCGACGTCCAGCCGACGGCCACGGGGGATCTGCACCCCAAGAGGTCTACTCCGGCGTGGTCGACGTCGAGTGGCGCCTTGAGACGCCCCTCTTGCTCCCGGCGGTCGCTGAGGCCGAGGGGTGGGTGCGAAGTGACGGTTCCATCAGCATTCCCGGATCGTCCATCAAGGGGGCCGTCCGCTCCCTTCATGAGGCTGCTTTCAATGGATGCCTTCGCATCATCGACGAGGGTTTCGTTCCGAGTTACCGGGATCCGGCCGGCAAGCCGGATGACGCTGACCTTTGGCGCCTGGGGATCGTCCTCAACAGCGCTGACGGCTACCCCACTCTCGTCCAGATGACGTCCAAGAGATCCGAACGATGGGTGGACGCCACCGAGCTCGCCGCGTCGTGGCCGGAGGGACGCACGCCCACGAACGGCGACATCGTCACAATCGAGGGGCAGTCCAAGACGTCCCCCCTGGGCCGGGAGGAGGTGCCGTCGGTTCGCCACGTGGAGGTTGTGCGACTCCGCTCCGCGCCCTCCGCGGGCGACACATCCACCTTGCCGATCGGGCAGGTCTTCCTTCCCACGGACACTGCTGCTAGGCGCCAGTTCCGGCGTGATCGGACCAAGGCACGTGCGTTGTGGGCAACAGCCACGCTGATCGAAGAGACCGCCACCTACGACCAAGACGACGCTGCGTGCGTGGCAGGCCGTCAGGAATACCGTGATGCCTGCCGGGGCTCTGATGACCGACGTCGCCTGGAGGGGACACAAAAGGACGGCAAGGAGGAGCCCCTGTGGCGGGAGCGCGCCGAACTCAAGCCCGTGACCTGGTGGACGCACCTCGGCACCAAGGATACGGTCGCGCAGCGCATCGCCCAGAGTGGCTTCCTCTTCCGGGGTGATGTCGTCTGGGTCCGAGTCAGCGCTGGCAAGATCACCGGTATCCGCCTGGCTCAACTCTGGCGGCGCCCTGGCAAGGGGGCCGTTGGCCAGCGCATCGGTGACAGTGCCCCTTGTCTGAGCGGGCCGGACCCCGAGCAAGACGCGCTCTGCCTCACCTGCTCGATCTTCGGTGCCGCCGACACTGGGGGCAAGAAGAGCGAACGCGGACAACAGCTTTCGTATGCCGGTCACGTCCGTTTCGGGTCTGCGACCAGTGCCAAGGGCATCGCCCTCAAGGCGGTCGACCTGGCCCCCCTAGGGACGCCCAACCCTGGAAGCGGGATGTTCTACCTCCGGATGCCCGGCGACCCCCGACGCGAAGATCAGAACGACATCGCCAGCCACTGGGGGAGCAAAACCGACACTCCGCCACAGCTCATCGCTGGCCGCAAGTTCTACTGGCATGGCGACCCCGACGCTCAAGCTGCTCACTGGCGCAAGGTGTCGGGTCGGCCTCAGCTACCGCGCTATCAGGCCACCGAAGAGCAACGCCGCGGGAAACTGTCTAGGGCAGCCAAGCTGGTCCCGTCCGGGACGGTCTTCTCCACCCGGATCGCGGTCGACCAACTCAACTCCCTCGCACTTGAATCGCTCTTGGATGCACTGGACCCCACTCGCCTCCTCGCACTCTATCCAGGAGCCGGTCGCCACATCTCAGTTCGCTTGGGCGGTGGCAAGCCCTTCGGGCTGGGTTCTGCTACTCCTCGGATCGTCTCGGTCGACATCCGCAAGACGCGAGACAGGTATGCCGTGGCCGTCACCACGGCGGAGGCATGGACGTCCACCGAAGCCCGCTCACGGGCAGCCAAACTTCACGAGCGGGTAGGCCGATTCGCGGCGAATCTTCCCTATCTGGCCAGGCTGCTTGATCGTGGGGGGTTGGGCGACTCCGAGCCCTACCTCAGCTACCCGCCAGGTGATTCTTGGGACCGGATGGGCAGCAGAGAGTTCCGCGAGAGCTTCGCCTTCTTCCAAGCGAACAATGGCCAGCAGCTCGCCCAGGGGAGACGGCGGCCATGGGCGCCATTGCCGCGCCCACTGCCGGAAACGAACGTCGAGTTGCCCATCGCTCTGCGGCGAGGAGGTGCCCGATGACCGTGTACCTCGGAATTGGCGCTGTGCGGATCCAGACATGGCTGGCGCACACTCCCAAACTGACGCATCTCCGTGGCGCCTCTCAAGCGCTTCGCGAGCACACCGCCAACGCGCGCATCGAAGACTGGCTCAAGAAGACTGGGACCGGCGCAAGCGTCGTGAAGGAAGCCGGTGATGTCGACGGGGTCGTCGCGCTCAAGCTCCAAGGAGCTGTCGACCCGGCGGCCGTGGCCGGGCGCGTCGTGGCCGATCTCCACCACAGACTCCCCGGCGTGCAGTGGGCAGCATGGTGGTGCGAGGCCGAGAACTACCTCAAGGCCATGTGGCGGTCCACCGACCCTGACGACCCTATGCCCCGACTTGAGTTACTGCCCCGGCTTCAGGACAACCCGGTCGCCGAGTCATGCCCCGACTGCCGACGCGAGCCTCTTACCGTCGACAACTCTTCAACAAGCGGCTCAGGAGCTGACTGCACCGCCCGAGACCGCGCGCAGCAGGCCCAGATGGCTGCGGCGAAGCAGGCCGGGGGGCGGTGGGCGGGCATACCTGGCACGTGGCCCGCAGACTTCGACACGCTCGCCGCCAAGGGCGGACTGGCGGATGACACCCAGGGCCCTCAAGCAGTGGGTCGACGCGACTCGCGCAGCCACCTCGCCACGATCGCCGCTGACGGCAACGGCATTGGGGGCCTGGTGAGCGCGATCACCCAGTGCCACGTGCCGCTCGACGGGCTCTACGCCGACACAGTCAAAGTGATCAATGAGGTGATGGAGAACTCTGTCGTTGCTGCCGCCCAGGAGGCAGGCGACCCGGCTGCACTGATCAAGGTCGTGATCCCTCACTACGTTGGCGGAGACGACTGTCTGGTCAGTATCCCAGCGGCAGCCGCCTGGGTCTTCGCCGCGAAGCTGGCAATGCACTTCGATGAGGCGAGAAGGGAACTGCTCACGAGACTCGATGCGGACGTCGCCGAAGCAACCGCCAACCACCCTGGCGCGGCGGAGACCACCGCTGACGTCCGGGCCCGAATCAGCGCCCTCTCATTGGGAGTCGGCATGGTTTTCGCAAACTCATCGCACCCCTTCTCCGAGACCGCAGCGATGGCGCACCGCGCATTGGATCGGGCCAAGCGCGACGCTAGCGGGAGGAGCGCTCGGATCGGTTGGGCCGATCTCACTGCCGAATCCGGCGCTCTTGGAAGGGAATATGACGCCATCTCGACGATCGACGTCGCTACCGTCCTCAGACAACTTGTGCCTGACGCTGGGGGCGTCGGCACCGATGTCTTCGCCCTAAGCCCTTCCGCGCGTTCACAGCTCGGGAGCATCCTGCGCGACACCAGGGTGACGGACCCCGAAGATCAGCAGAAACGAATCCAACGGTGGGCCAAGCGCACAAACTCGACCCTCACCACGACGGGTGTCGATCTCCCGGCGACCTTGTCCCGAGCCCGGTGGTGGCCGGAGACGAACATGGAGGAGAACGACCGATGACGTCCAGCGACGCGGCGCCCCAGCACGGCACCCTAACGTTTTCCATCACCTTCCACTCGCCGTTCCATGTGGGCTCGGGAGTCGCCAGTCGCGGTCTGGATCGGGTGATCGACCGTGAGAACCCGCTACCGGCAACGAGCCTCAAGGGCGTGATGCGAGCAGCCGCGGCCGAAACCCTTTGCTTACCTTCGCAGTTGGTGACTGAGGTCTTCGGTGGTCCAGGAGCAGGCGCGTGCCCTTGGTGGTGGAGCGACGCCCGGCTGATGGAGGACACGCCCTCGATTGACCGTTTGGCCCGAATCCGAGTCGACGAGGCCACCGGGACAGTCCAGCGGGGCTTCCTGATGATGGGCGAAGTGGTGTGGAGCTCCGGGGCCGAATTCACGGTCACTCTCAGCGAAGCTCGCAACGACGAGACGGTCGCCCGACATGAGCTTGTCCTTCGCGCCGCTGCCCGCGCGGTCAGTGGAATCGGCGGGGCGCGCAGACGAGGCGAGGGCTGGGTGACCATCACGGATTCACGGCCGTGGGGCAACGCCGAAAGCACAGCACTTCTCACAATGAAGGCAGCATCATGACGACCCTGCTCCGTTACGAGCTCACGCCTCGTGCTCGACTTTCAGCGGGGCGTTCGGCACAGGTTCTGAACAGCCGCGACATTCACACCGTCATTCCCGGCACTACCGTCCGGGGCGCCCTCGGCTGGACTTGGTGGAGGAGCGCAAGCCATCGTTTTGTTGGCCAGGCTCCCCAGGCGACCTTCGACACCCTCTTCGGCGCGGCTCTGCAGGTGCGGCAAGCCGTCCCGGCGCCCACGTGGGACACGGACAAGCTCGCGCGGCTGGAGCCGATGTCATGGGTGAGGTGCAAATACCCCACCCCGGAATGCCCCGCCACATGGCACGACGAAGTGGTGAGCCCCCGCCGCCAGTGCCCCGTATGCCGTGGGCCGTTGAAGTCAGGACGAGGCTGGAACGTGCCGCAGGAGTGGAGCGTGTCAGCCACCAGAACCGCTTTGGTGGGAGGAGTGGCCGCCGACGAGCAGCTCTACGCACGGCGGGCTCTACGCAACAACGGCATCGCACTCACGGGAACCCTCAGCGTGAAGGAACACCTCATCACGTCCGAAGCGATGGAATGGCTGCTGACCGACAAGGAGATCGGGGTCGGTGGGCAACTCAGCACCATGGGCCGGTGCGCGTGGACCTGCACCAAGGTCGACGAACCTGCGGAGGTCAGTGAAGCTGGCGACTACTCACTGCGTCTCCTGTCGCCCGCAATCCTTGTGGATGAGCTGGGTGCACCGAGCCTGGATCTTGCCCACGCCGTGGAACAGCAGGTCCTGGCCGCGGGAGGGACAGTGACGACCGGAATCCTCAGGACCCGCCCGGTCCCGGTATCAACCTGGCATGGAGTGGCCGGCCTCCCCAAGCCCGAAGATTGGGCCGTCGAAGCCGGTTCCGTTGTGGCGCTGGGCAACATCGACCAGGTAGGCCTCCGGGCCCTGCGGAGCGGCGTGGGCATTCGCCGCCTTGAGGGCTACGGAACGGTCAGCCTCGTGCCGGTCGCAGCACTGCAACGAGACGATGCGCCCGAGTCGCAGGAGCTGACCACCGCACCGACTGTCAAGCGGGAGTCCCCGTCACGCCCAGTCGTCACATTGGCGTCGCAACCGCCCCCGCGGCATACCGAGGCGGTGTCAACGCGACCGTCCGCTGACTCGACGCCAGAGCAGTCCTCGGCACAGCCGTCCGGCACTCCGGAGGACTCGCCGCCGCGCAGCCCCGTGGACCTTGTCCTCGACAACATCCTTGACCCATCGACGCGGCACGCCACTGCCAAGGGGATGCTCGCGCAGGCACGGAACTTCATGCGAATGCGCGACAACGGATTCCCAGAGGCATTCATCCGGGCGAAGGTCGACGAGGTTGACGGCCTGGCGTGGATGCGGGACTTGACCGGGCCAGTCCAACGACAGGTGCGGGACATCCTGAGCAGCGAAAGCCTGGCCACCCACACTGAGGCACTCAAGGGCATCGTGGGGAGCGGATCATGAGCCGGCCAATCACTTTGGTGAAGGTCACCGTGCGCATGACTGGCCGTTGGGCTGTGGGCAAGGTGCCCCTCGATGGCTCCGACGTGGACCTTCCGGTCATGACGGATCCCCGAGCACCGACAGCAGTCGGCAACAGGCCCTTTGTCCCGGGTGGCAGCCTCGCCGGATCGTTGCGGGCGCACTTGGGGGATGACGCGGTCAGCGTGCTCGGCCCCGAGCCACCGGACTGGGAGACGTCTTCCAAGGCCAAGCGAGTGGCGAGTCCGTTGGCGGTGCGTGGAACAGTGGTCCTCGATGGTCTTGAGATCTCAGATCGTCAGTCGACCAGCATTGACCGCGATTCTGGGTCTGCGCGCGGCCAGACGCTCAGGTCAGAGCAGTGGGTGGCTCCAGGTCGCTTCGTCATTGCCATGGACCTGGACACTGCCCCGCCGACAACCCTGGGTGACCAGCTGGCGGCATGGCGCCCTGTCCTCGGCCGGAGTCGCTCGACGGGCTTGGGCGACGGAGTCGTCGAAACGGTCGAAACCCTTGAGCTCGACCTCGACGACCCCGACCACCTCACGTGGTGGCTCACTCGCCGACACGAGTGGTATGCCGCCGCGACTGACACTCCCACCCCCGTGGATCTCGTTCCAGGCGAGGCCGACCGGAACAACGACCGCAATCCCGATTGCCTTGTGGTGGGGTTACGCGTGTCAGAGCCAGTGCGGATCGGGACAGGCGACAACGAAACGCAGCAAGACGGGCACCGGGCTCTGGAGGTGCTGCGGCAGGGACGTCGGGTGCTGGTGCCGGGATCGACCTGGAAGGGCCTCTTCCGCCATCGGGTGGCGACGATCCTCACTCTTGTTGCCGCGGCCGATGAGAAGGCGCACGTGGACACGATGGTCGCGGCGCTCTTCGGATCGCCAAAGACGGGGCGGGGTCGGCTCACCTTCAGTGACTCGCTGGCCCGTGCGGGCGCCCAGGAGATCACCCGGACCCATGTGGCGATCGACAGGTTCACCGGCGGTGTCCGCGACGGTGGCTTGTATCGAGTCAAGGCTCTGGACATTGGCGAAGATCTCAATCTCACCATCCGTGGTGCCGTTGCCGCGCGCGAGGTGACCAACCTCCTCAAGCACGTCCTTCGGGACTTCGATGAGGGCCTCGTCTCACTGGGGGGAATGGGAACTCGAGGCTACGGCCGACTTTCGGTCACCACCTCAGGCCTGTTCGCGGACCTGCAGCCCGTTTCCTTCGCCGCGCTACGGCGGGCGATCACCCCGGATGCGACGAAGGGAGCGCAGAATGCCAGCGCTTAATCCTCTACCCGTTGGCGGGTGGGCATCACTCCAGTCGCTCCCCATGGACGAGTGGCTTTGGCTCGACATGGTGGCACCCGGCATACACCTTGAATCGACTCTGCCCGCAACGCAGCCGGCACAGATCTCCCATGTCTGGGGTTGGTCCAGCGACACGCTGGTGCGAGCCCGCGTTGACCTTGACCTCCCAAGCGGAGTGGCTGGCGCCATCCTTCGACTCGGCCCCAACGCTCCCGGGGAGATGGTCCACGTGCGCACCTCGGCGGGCCGCCGGTGGGCGCCTGGCGACGGACGAGTCCGAGTGGCCTATCCGCCGAACTTGCAGGAGCGGGCGCGCGGTCTGACTCTGTACGAAGTCACCCGAACGACGGTCTCAGCGCGAGGACGATCCTCGATGAGGCCGCTGGACTTCGTTCGCTTGGACCAGGAGTTGGCGACCTACCCCGCCGTCGGCCCATGACCATCCTCACGGATCCTCGATGGACGCCGGGGCGACTGCCTGGGCATCGCGGCGTCGCAGCCAGGATGGCCACGCTGTGGCAACGCCTTTCGGTCTTCGTGCGCACCAGTCAGGGCCGGTGGTTCGACCCTTTGATCGTGGTTGCGGCCACCCTGAGCACTGCGTCAGCTTCCCTGGTGCTGGAGGACGCCCTGCCCCTCAAGGACGAGGACCGCGTCTTCTCGCCTCTGCGGGTGTGGTGGTTGGCAGTGAGCGGTCTCATGCTCGTCGCGCTTGTGTTCCTCCGACAACGTCGCACCCGGACCGCCGGCACCCTCTACTACCTCAGGTATCTGCAGGAGTGGATGTCCGACTGGCGTATCGATGATTTGCAGATCGTCAAACGCAAGTACCTCGATCGTCGAGTCATCGCCGAGTGGTCGCGTGTCGTGCCGAAGGACGGAGTCCTTGAACTCAGCCACGATGTCGCCCACATGTGCGATGAGCTGCAGCGTTCGATGAACGACGATCGGGCCGACACCGCCTTCAACATCGCCCCCAATCTGCTCCTCCCCGTGTCTCTGGCCGTCGGCCAACATCTGTACCAGTGGGACGACCTGACTCTTGAAGAGCTCTTCTCCCCGAAACAGACGCTGTCTTGGCGGCTCGACGACAGCTATGACTACTGGCGCTTCAACACGCCGATCATCCGATGCGAGAGCCTCGCCAATCCCGATGCCAAGACCGTCCTGGTCAAGGCAGACCTCACCGCGGCAGCCGCGACGATCCCCGACGGAGTATTCCGACGTCACTACGAAGTTGCCGTCTTCGCGGAGCGAGTCGGCACCGCGTCGAAAGGCGTTCCACGACCGGTGACGGTGACGACGAGACCGCCCTCGCATGAACCCATCGTTGGCGACGTTCCCGCGCAGACCCCAGCGTTGGTCCACCCGCTGGCCGCAGTGGAGATGGTCCGCAGGGCGATTCGACTGGCACTACATGACAACCCCGGGTGCTTGGTTGTGGTCGCACTGCGAGTGCCCAAGACCGTCGCTCTCGGCATCGGTTGGGCCTTGGCCAACGATTCCTTACCGCCTTACGATCCGCGACCCAGCCGTTGCGGCGTGAAGCGATGCCTTCAACCGTCTTGCCTGCACCCATGGACTCGGCTCGTGCTGGCGAACCACAACCAAGAAGGCACCCCGGGCGATTATCACTGGGCGCGGGTGATCGATGAGCAGCCGAGCGCCGAAGCGATTCGAGAGCATCTGAGTCCGCTGACCGCAATGAAGGGAGCCGACGCGTGATGGCCTCCCTCATCAATCTCACCCCGCACGACGTCACGGTCTTCGACGGCGACACCCCGATCGCGTCCTGGCCAGCGTCCGGCACGTTCGCTCGCATCATGGAAGACGTCGCTGCGCCCGCGCCCATGGACACCGACCAGGGCTTCGTCCCGGTCAGCCAGGTCCGCTACGCCGACACCGTCGACGGGTTGCCGGGGAAGGTGAGCGGCACGGCATACCTCGTCTCGCGCGTCCTGGCAGCGGCGGTGCCACGCGACGACCTCTACTTCCCTCTCGATGAGGTGCGCGACGCGACCGGCCGGATCATCGGCTGCCGCGCACTCGGACAGTTCGACCACAGTCACACGGAGGAGCGTGGCGATGCCTAGTCGTTGGTTCGTGCCCATCCACGGGGTCGACCCGCAGCGGGTTCGGCTTGAGTTCGTCCACGGAGCCTTCTCGGGGTGGTTCGACCGCACCACCGCGGAGCACACGGCTGGTGACAAACCGTATGCCGTGTCGCCGCTCACCAACCACCGCGGTCAGGTGGGTGTCCAGGTGGGACTGCTGAGTGACGTTGCGCACCAACGGTTTATCGACGTGACCAGTGCGCCCACCACCGTGCGCCTCGGAAACCAGATCCGCGAGATCGGGCAGCCTAAGCCGCTGCGACAAGCGACCTGGACAGCGCTGGCCCGTGAGATCACCGACCGCCAATGGACTCTCGACCTCGTGACGCCGACGACGTTCCGGTCCGGGGATCGCTCGTCGCCCCTTCCTGCTGTCGAGACGATCGTCTCGGGGCTGGCGCGCTCGTGGAAGTTGTGGTGCGACCAACCAGACCTCGTTCCACTGCCGACCCCCACCCAGGTGCGATCGCTGTGGATCTCCGATCTCGACCTGACGACCGAGTACGTCGACATGACCATCAACGGCCGCTCGGTCCGCTTCCGCGGCGCCCTCGGCTCGATCACCCTGCGGGCTGACGACGACGACACGGCGCGGTGGGCCGGCCCGCTGCTGAACTACGCGGCATACGCCGGGGTGGGGTCGATGCGCGCGAAGGGTCTGGGCGTCGCAGAGCTGCGGCGCCCGCGCGCAGAGCGCACCCGGCGGTCCGCCTAGCAACGCGCCCCCCGAGAGCGGATCACGACGTAGAGGGCGTCGTCGCCCGCGCCATTCTCGATGCCGTGAACCCGTTTATCGACCCGCACCTGGGCTGCGCGGCATACGCCTATCGGCCGGGCTTGGGCGTTGCGGATGCCGTCGAGGCAGTCGTCGACCTACGCGAAAGCGGTGCCGAGTGGGTCCTTCGGACCGATGTCGACGACTGCTTCCCGACGATCCCGGTCGACTTGGCCCGGCGACGGTTCGGCGCGCTCGTCGCCGACAGTGCGCTTCTCGACGTGCTCGACCTCCTGCTCGCCCGTCCCGCCAACACGGACGGCCGCGGGCGGCGTCATACCGGGCGCGCGATCAGCGGATTGGCGCAAGGGTGCGCGCTGTCGCCGTTGTTGAGCAACCTCGTCCTCGTCGACCTTGACGCTGCCCTGCTGGACCGCGGGCATTCGGTGGTGCGCTATGCGGACGACCTTTGCGTGGGCGCGTCGACTCGCGACGAGGCGTGGGAGGCGGCCCGCTGCGCCAGCACCGCAGTAGAGGAGTTGGGAATGACACTGGGAGCTGACAAGACTCAGGTGATGTCCTTCGCCGAAGGATTCACGTTCCTGGGCGAGGACTTCGGGCCGCGCTACCCGCCGGCGCTCACCGAGGCGCGCGTCGACGAGCCGGATCGCAAGGTCGTGTATGCCGCCGCACAAGGCTCCGGTGTGCGCGTGGCCAAGGGGCGCCTCGTGGTGGAGTCTGCCGATGACATCGAGCTGCTCAGCGTTCCGGTCAGCCAGGTCGGGCGCATCGTCACCTTCGGGGCGGTTGGCGTCAGTGCCGGGACGCGGTCGTGGGCGGTCAAGGCCGATGTCGACATCGTCTTCGCCTCTCGGCGCGGAGCCTATGAAGCGTCCCTGGTGGGCGCGTCCTCCGGGCCGCGCGTGTCGCGGCTGCGACGGCAGGTGGCCGCCTCGGAGCCCGGCTCACCGCAGGCCCTGTCCGTCGCGACTGCCATCGTGGACGCCAAGATCAGCAAGCAGATCATCCTCTTGCGTCGGCTTTGCGACCCGTCCACCGCAGACTCCGCTGCCACCGCGGTGTCGGCGATGGAGGCGCTCATGCGGATGCTGCCGGACTGCCGGACCACCAACGAAGTGATGGGGCTTGAGGGTGCTGCGGCTGCGGCATACTTCCCAGCCTTGGGTGAGCTGATGCCGCCGGACTTGCGCTTCACGACGCGGAGCCGCCAGCCGCCGCTGGACTTGGTCAACTCGGCACTGTCGTTCCTCTACACCATCTTGCTCGGAGAATGCGTCACTGCCCTGTACACCGCGGGCCTCGACCCCGCGTTCGGCCTCCTGCACTCGGACAAGGACCGCCGGCCGAGTCTGGCGCTGGATCTGCAGGAGGAGTTCCGGCCGCTCATCGTCGATCAGGTCGTCGCCGAAGCAGCGCGGCAGGGGCGATTGCGCCCGGAGCACGCCCGCGCCGACGGGGGCGGGATCCTGTTGACCAAGGCGGGTCAGGGCGTGCTGCTGGACGGCTACGAGCGGCGGATGCTGCGTCGCACGCGCGGGGCGCTGACAGACTTCACGGGGACCTGGCGGTGGCACCTGTATCGACAGGCGCAACGGCTCGCGGCCACCATCATGGATCCCGCCCAGCCGTGGACGGGGTTGGCATGGCGCCCGTGACCGTCATTGCGGCGTATGACGTCACCGCGGACCATCGCCGGGCGCGGCTGGCGGCCTTGTTGCAGGCTTACGGCGACCGGGTGCAGCGCTCGGTCTTCCTGGTGCGCGGCGAGGCTGCCGAGCTCGCTGAGCTGCACCGGCGTGCCGAAGCCATGCTCGATCTCGACGAGGACTCGCTCTACTTCTTCGCCCAATGCGCGCCCTGTTGGGACGGTCGGGTCTGCGTCGGCCAGGCGCATTCGCCCGAGCGGGTGCTCTACTGGACCGCATTATGAGTATGCCGCCGCGAGACTCCCGGAACCGCCCGCTTAGGCCGCTGGTCTCCGTCACCCCCTCCACCCCCGATGGCCAGTGAGCTGGGTCACAAGGGGTTGGCGGCTGAGCCGGCCGGAGAGGCCTCGGGTGTGCAAGCCTCTGACCAGCACAAATGCGCTCTGGAGGGGTCCGGCGGAGGGGTCTCCGAAGGCCTCCGAGCGTCGGGTGTGAAAACGGACATCGTTTGTGCTGGTCACAGCCTCGCCGGAGGGGGTAGGGTTCCGCTGTACGCCCTCCGCGACAGCGAATAGAAACAATCCTCTGCCTGCGTGCCCGACGGGCAGTTCAGTTCCGCTGTACGCCCTCCGCGACAGCGAATAGAAACAGTCCCAGCCCATGCACCCACGGCCACGAAGGCCATCACGGTTCCGCTGTACGCCCTCCGCGACAGCGAATAGAAACCGAGTCGAGCATGCTGCACGGCTGGGTAGTGGTGCTGGTTCCGCTGTACGCCCTCCGCGACAGCGAATAGAAACGAGCTGGGTGCGAAGGTTCCGGGCGCTGGTGAGTTCCGCTGTACGCCCTCCGCGACAGCGAATAGAAACTCACAAGGCCACCGGAAAATCCGGCTGCCTTTCGCGTTCCGCTGTACGCCCTCCGCGACAGCGAATAGAAACTATGTCGGGCCGTCCCGACTGGCGAGGGTCCGACCCGTTCCGCTGTACGCCCTCCGCGACAGCGAATAGAAACGCGAAGCCGGCGGCGAAGCCCACGACAACAGGTTCCGCTGTACGCCCTCCGCGACAGCGAATAGAAACGACCGGCTTGAGTTTGAAGCCGTTGATGTCGACGCGTTCCGCTGTACGCCCTCCGCGACAGCGAATAGAAACTCGAAGGAGATTCCAGTTTCCAAACTGCTGTGCTCGTTCCGCTGTACGCCCTCCGCGACAGCGAATAGAAACCCGGTAACCCCGCATCCTTGACAGCCTTCGCGACAGCCCAGTTCCGCTGTACGCCCTCCGCGACAGCGAATAGAAACTTGGCACGCGAGTGGTTCGTGCACTCAGGCGATGCCCAGAGGTTCCGCTGTACGCCCTCCGCGACAGCGAATAGAAACTTGGCACGCGAGTGGTTCGTGCACTCAGGCGATGCCCAGAGGTTCCGCTGTACGCCCTCCGCGACAGCGAATAGAAACGACGGTTGACGCTGCTCGCCACCTCGGCCACGTTCGCCGTTCCGCTGAACGCCCTCCGCGACAGCGAATAGAAACATCAAACCGCGCTCTGAGTCACACTCTGCACAGACCAGTTCCGCTGTACGCCCTCCGCGACAGCGAATAGAAACACACCCGGTGAGGGTGAGGCCGAGAGCTAGGGCGAGCCGTTCCGCTGTACGCCCTCCGCGACAGCGAATAGAAACGCGGCGTCGTGGTCGGTCCGACTGACCATGCCGGCCAGTTCCGCTGTACGCCCTCCGCGACAGCGAATAGAAACCTTCTCGGGCGTGAGGTCACGGAGGATCTCAGTGGTTCCGCTGTACGCCCTCCGCGACAGCGAATAGAAACTGGTCACTGGCGCGACGCGGATCGGCCTTCACCTTGTTCCGCTGTACGCCCTCCGCGACAGCGAATAGAAACACGCCAGCGACGAGGGTCTCGGGGGAGGCGGTCGTTCCGCTGTACGCCCTCCGCGACAGCGAATAGAAACGCCGCCCTCTGCAACGTAGCGGATAATCATTGCGGCCACCGGTTCCGCTGTACGCCCTTCGCGACAGCGAATAGAAACCGAAGTCGATGCCCGGCAGGCGACCATGTGTGGGCAGGGTTCCGCTGTACGCCCTTCGCGACAGCGAATAGAAACCTGGATGCGTGCACTCTGCCCTACTGACAGCGTTCCGCTGTACGCCCTTCGCGACAGCGAATAGAAACACGCCGGTGAGGGTGAAGTCACCCGAGGCGTCCTGTTCCGCTGTACGCCCTTCGCGACAGCGAATAGAAACTCGGTGCAGGCCACGGGGACGGCGTTTCCGTTGGAGGTTCCGCTGTACGCCCTTCGCGACAGCGAATAGAAACGACGACCACGAGGGCTGTCCAGGGCCCTTCGCTGGGGCGGTTCCGCTGTACGCCCTTCGCGA
>JADJVV010000019.1 GCA_016710435.1 Hyphomicrobiales bacterium
GTGTCGTCCACGTGACTATCTGGCTGTACGGACTGTTGGCACCATACATGCCATCGATGGCGTTCACCTCGTGGAAGCCATTGCCGCTCGTGCCATAATCCAACACGAGCGCATCAACCGCTACCGTTGCCCCGGCACTCATAGCGCCTGCATTCGGCGCGGACGACCGGGTAAAGGTCCATGTCTGGGTGCCGTCAGACTGGTCTGCGTAGGCGGTGACCACGCCCCAACAGTTGGCAATCGTCAATGAACCGCCCGCCCGGCTGAATGAGCGCAGGCCCACGATGTCGCCCGACTGAAAGACGGACATGTCTGGCGCCGATGGAAGGTCACGCACGGTCAGCGTTGCCGTCGCCCCGGCCGCCGGCGCGGTGAACGTCGCCCCGAGCATGGCCACACTCTTGCTGATGATTTGCCCGCCTGCCAGCGCCTGTTCAAGATCGGCGATAAAGCTCTTGGCGTGCATCTCATCAACAAAGATGTACCGGAAATCGCCCTGCCCGTCGTTCGTGATGCGCATGCCGGTGATCTGCGATGCGTAGTTGTGGCTCTGGAAGTTTTTGCCGGCTGACAACTTGACCAAGTTTGACGCCGGCGACAGTAGGAGATCGTTCGCTGGCTGCAATGTCAGGTCACCCGATGCGGTGTCGATCGTGGGCGTGCGCAGCTTGGTCAAAGCGAGCATGCCGGCCGCATCGGTCTTGAGGATCGCTTCCGCCGCACCCGGATTTGCAGACGGTGTCAGCAGCCCCAGCGTGTTGTCAGCCGTCGCGCCAACCAATGCCCACTTTGAGCCGGTCAGCGTGTGATCTGAACCCGAGACAGAATGCACCTGGTTGTGGTGCTGGTTGGCCGTCACACTACCCAAGTCGCCATGCTGGAGTTGGGCAAAGGCGAACGTAGTCGCCCCTGATGCTCGCACCACGTAGCCCGCTGTCAACCCACTGGCTGTGTGGTTGGCGCTGATCAGGCCGTGGACTTGCGCGTGGTGGGCATCGACGTTGGCGGCGTGTGCGGCAAGCTCCGCCTTCGTGCCCGCCCACGTTGCCTGCGACTCTGCCAGTTGGCCGGTGTGGTAGATGCCGCTCAGCGCATGAGCCGACATCGCCCCGCCGCCTGGCCCAACCGGCGACGTTCCGCCTGCTATCTTGGCATCGATATCAGCAAGCCAGTATGGTCGGTATTTTTGCGCCTCCTGCGATATGGTTCGGCTCATCCTTGTTGGACCCCCATATCGTACGCGTCCGCCTGTCCCTCTGGTTCGAGCGACAGGCCGCCGTCGATACTGTACTCTGCCCGCTCTACGAAGACCGGCGACAGTGCCGACCACGGACCCAGGCTTTCCGCGTCACCGAGTCGCACCCACTCTCCAACTGGCAGATACCCCGGTTCGGCATCGGCCCCGTAGTTGTCTGTCAGTTTGCCGGCCCCGCGCCACAGCCAGCGCAGCGCAAAACTGATACTGTCTGGTTTGGCTGACACGACCACGGCCAGGTCGCGCGTCACCCGTGCCAGCATGCGTTTGGCCGCCGAGGTGCCCATGTCGAGTAGGCTATTTAGCTCATCCAAGCGGGTCAACTCGCCGTCCCTCCACTGTGGCGATACCACGCCCGATGCCGCCACGCTGATGGCCGTAGCCCATCCCGAGCCTTGCAGAATAGCAATCACCTGCGACCCAGTGTCCATAGCGCCAAGCACCCGGAACGCAAGGTCACTGTCCGGAGCCGGTGTTTGCCATGCGGCCCCGTCCCACAGTTTCACGGCGCCACGCGAATAGGACAGCGCCTCATCCATGTCCACCTCGTAATAGTCCGTCTCGCTGTTGGAGCTCGCCCGCGAAATCGTGATCCCGTAGACGGTTGCACTAGACAGGCTGGTTGTGTTGGCTAGGTCAAACGACACCCAACCCATCTCGGTCGGAATGTAAGCCGGCGCGAGGGTCACCGTCTCATGCACGGTGCCGGGCACGCCCGATGAATCTGTCACCAGCTGGACCGTTACATTATCGGTTGGGTTCCCAATCTTGCGCATGCGAATCTCAATATGCGCCGCCGTCCATGCTGTGGCGCTGGTGTGCTGGAATGACGTGTATACCTTCTTCCCCCACGCCGTCACCGTCACCGTGTAGCCAACCGCCTCGTCAGTCAGATTGCCGCCAACCTCGATCGAGTTGCCGCGCGCGATGGTGATGGATGGCCCGATCCCTTCGGAGACAATCAGTCCGCCGCCGAAAAACCGATTCGATATTTCGACATGGCCCGACCCCTCGGTCTTTAACTGGTGCGTGCCACTGTTGGCGGATGAGCCGGACAGGAGAAATGCGTCATCTCTCGCCAGGAATCCCAGCGCGTCACCCGCCGTATCGTCGATATCGTTAGCCGGATCAAACAGGATGGTTGACGACACGAGAGACACGGGGTCGCGGTCGTCGACGGACAGAATCTCAAATGACGCATTGTTGCCGGGGTTGTGGGCGCCCGTTATCGCCACGGTCGTGCCGGCGGTGAACGCCTTGAATTTGCCCGTCAAGTCATGCGCCTTATCGGTGTTGGCGGTGAACGCAACAAGAGCCGACGTAAAACCAAGCCCCATCGGGATCCTGTCCCGGCTGCGTCATTCTCTTCTATCCCTGCCGGCTGTGCGTAGTAGGTGCGACCGAGCCTCTGCCAGTATCCTGCGCAGCGCAAAACTGCCACCGGGTCGCCATCCTCCGGCATCAACGTGTAGTGTGGCACGGCGAGTGTGGCCAGCGCCGTGGCGCGAAAGTTCAACGCTTCCGCTTCGCTCATCTCTCGCCCGGGCGTGATGCGCTTTTCATACACCCCGTATTTCGCTTGACTCGTGGCGTCATCAGCCCAGTCCGTGTCGGCTGCCGTCGCCGTTCCGCCTGGCTGTATCTGCGAGTAGCGCACGCTGATTCGATTCGCCAACCGTTCCAGCGTAATGCCCCGCCGCAAACCAGACGCCACGATCTCTACCGCAACGATATCTCCCCACCAAACTGCGACCCCGTTGACGTTGACGATATCGAGCCGATAGCCAAGCCACGATGTCAATCCAGCCAGTTGCGAGATGTCACCGGAGATTTGCACCTCAGCATCCGCCATACCGCCGCGCGCGATGGCGGACCATGTAACCGGAGTGACAGTCAGACTGCCCGGTATCATGATGGCCCCGGTCGCATCGTAGACGGCGATGGAAAACATACACTAAATTTCTTAAATCAAACCGCGTCGAAAAACTCCCTCCAATTCTTCCAGATCCAACAGGCTTTCCTGTTGACATCTCAAATGGCGAAACGGAATCCCGCGCTTTCAGAATGACACTCGTCGCTCTCCGTGGTCGGTAGTACGCCCGCACGCTGAATGTGTTCGCTATCGGCGCATCGTCAACACTTGCCGCCGCCAACGAGTGCAAAATATGGATGCGCTGTAGTGTCCCCGGTTGCAGCATCAGCGATCCGCCGAAAGCCGCCGCCAGCGGGTACCAGACTGCACCGGAGATGATGTACGACAGTTCTTCGATCCCGTCATGGACGATGTACGCATTTGCCGCCACGGACGTAGGCGACAACTCAAGGTAGCGGTAGCTATCGAGCATGGTCAGTTGCAGTACATCCAGACTCGCCGTCACAGCGCCCCGGAACACGAGCGCCAACGTCAGCGCGCCCCACGATGCGCCATATCCCCCAGGCGGCAACGGCACAACCCCGCAATCCTGGTAGGAGATAGTCTGCCCGCCGGCTGGCCCGATATTCACTTCATCGCCCGACCACAGCACGGCGGACCCCGCTGCATCCCTGATTTGCGGCGTGACGTAGACCGGCCCTACCCCGTCAATACGGGCCAGGATGCGTCCGCGCCGGCCCTTCGTGCGCTGCATGTCGGCGGCGGGTAATGTCCAGATGCGTGTCAATCCGCTCACCGTCGAAATGTCAATCTCTTGTCCGCCGCTGCACGTTGCGCATGTAACCGGCGTTACACCGGTCGCCGTTTCTGCCTGTAAGTAATGCACCAAGTTCGCCGGGTCAGAGTAGGCATTGACCGACATAAAGAGACGGTAGTATATCTGTGCGGCCCCGGCCGTATTTTGCAACGTCAGTTTCACCGGAGCCGGCAGATTGCCGGTCACCTGTGCCGCCGCTATCTGCACCCAGTTGCCATTTGCCGGGTCATTGTAGATGGTGCGCCCGCCCGTTGCCGCCGCTTGGCCGTTGGCGGAAAGTTCGAGTTCTACTTCGGCTCCTTCGAACCAGGGAACCCGTTCCAGGTACAACGTTGCGCCCATCTTCGCTTGGCCGAAAACGCTGAGTGAGTCTTCTTTCAAATCGAGCCGTGCGTCAATAATGCGACTTCGCCACGCAGCCGTGTCGGATGTCAGTTGCACCGTGAGATACAGTTGTGGCCCGACTCCCGCCATCCTGCGCCGGCGCGCCGTGTTCAGAAGTTGCTGTAGCGTAGCGACCGCGGCTTGCAGCAGCGCCGCCGTGGTTGCATAGAGCAAAAGCGGAATCGTATCGGTTGTGCTGTCGGTCGCCCCGTCCCCCGTGGACGGCATGTAGCCAGGCGCAACGACAGCGCTGTTCGTAGATGTCAGCGTGAAGGTAGTCGTACCGTCGGTTACAGCGTAGGCGTGCCCGCTCATGAGAACCTCTGCAGTCTGCGCCGCACCTGGTCTGTCAGCATCTCCAAAGTAATCGGTGATTGCACCACGGCGTTAATGACGACTTGCCCGCCTCGCTCGTTCGTCGCACCAGACTCGGTAGCTGTGCGGATACCGGACCCTCTGGGTAGGATGATTGTCTCATCCTTGTGGACGCGCACCACGCCGCCCGGCCAGTAAGATGTACCAACCGCCCTCGCCGGCGGTGGGGTGGTCGCGTCCGCAGGTGCCCCGACCGATGCCGGAACGCCCCATGACAATCTCCCGGCGGCGTCGGCAAACCCGGCATTGATCGCCTGCGCTAGCGATTCGCCTGCCCCCCTTGCGGCAGCGTTCGCATCGCTCCCCGTGTCCCGGAATGCTCTGTCCAGTTTATCGCCAAACTTGGTAGCGGCGGGTGTCATGTCGGACGCGTCAAGGGATGCTTCCACCCCCGCCACGATGAGCGGACCCGTCCCCGTGGTGGCAGCCTCCCATGATTCCGGCGTGATTCCCTGCTTCATGGCTTCGGCAATCAGGTTTTGCGCACCAAGCGAAGCGTTCGCCTCCTGTTGCATCAAAACGCGGTACGCCTCCCAGTCTATCTTTAGCAGATTCGCCGGATCAACGAAGTATTCGCCAGACGCCCACTGTCGTTCCAGTTCAGCGACAATCAGTTCGGCGCCTACCGAGATGTCAAGCCCAAGCGACTTGGCGAGTTCGGCAGGGTCGATGTTGGCGTAATCTTTCCCGTTTATCAGTTCGTCTTTCGCCTCACGGACGTAGCTGTCCGGGTAGCGCACAGACATGCCCGCTGCTGCCTTTTTCATGTCAAGGTCAGTGACGGATGACGTACTGAGTAGCCCCGGTATCTTGCGAATTGCACCTTCCAGCGTACCCGACAAATCGCTCGCAGCTTCCGCAACGCCGCCCATGCCGCTGGCCGCATCTTTTGCCGATCTCGCTACCAGATTCAACGAGTATCTTGCGCCTTGGTCTGGTTCCGCCAACCCTATCTTCATGCTGTTGCTCAGGATTTCGCGTTGCTTTCCGCCGCCCACGACGGCATCAGCCTTTTCGCCGCGCCCCCTGGTATCTGGCCCCGGCCCGATGCCAGCGTAGGCGCGGGAGACGGCACCGGCAGCACCGGCAGTGGCGTACAGTCCCTCGGCGAGCGTGAACCAACTGCCAGCCGTGTATCCGGCAACTCCGCCCGCTACGATTGTGGCATTGGTGGCTCCGGTGATCGCCACAATCTCCGCCTGAAGCGCATCACGGTCGGCAATTGCTGCGGCCTGTGCGGCTCGCTTCGCTTCGGTTGACTTCCATGTGGCAATAGCCGCATTCTCGAAAGCTTCAGCCGATGCGCCCGCAACGGTCAGATACGCCATCGTAGCCTGCGCCGCTTCGCCCGCCGATTCTATTTCTTTCTGGCGCGCCGCTATATTTTCGTCGAATATCTCCAGAAGTGCCTGTTTGGATGCGAGTTCATCCGCTGCGATACGGTCACTGAATCCCCGCACAGCATCCGCAGCGCCATTCAACGCCCGGTTCGCAGCGTCGCCAACCGCTCCTTCCGATATCGAATTCACGAGATCCGCCCACGCCGATTGGAGTCTTTTCGTGCCGTCTATGGCGACATCGGCACCCTCCCCAATCCCCGCAAACGTCTCTTTCGACACGGCGATGGCGGCATTCAGGAACGCCTGTTCTTGCGTTAGCCCCGTCGTCGTCTCTAGGAGCTCCTTCATCTTATCTTTGGTTTTGCCCGCCGAGATACCCATCGTATCGAGCCGAACAAAGGACAGGTTGGCCGCCGCCGCCGACAAATTGTCGAGCACGTCACCCACGTCACCGCCCATCACCATCGATATCTTGGTTGCAGTCCCCACGACGTTTTCAAGTTCGCTTGCCGTCTTGGCCATACCGAGCGCAGCCGCTTTGTTGGCGAGTTGCATGGCGTCAAGCTCGGAGACGGTCCCCATACTGGCGCGTTTGACCGCTTCCAGCTTAGCCCGCGCCTGGTCCGCCCCGCCCGACAGGATGGTGAACGCCGCACGCGAGCGGGTTACTTGTACGTTCATCTGCGCGAGCGTAGCAGTCCCCGATGCAATCCCCTGCGCCAACTGAAAAGCGCCGGTCGCAGCAAAGCCGCCCAGCACGAATCCCATCGCCTTGCCGGACGCGGAAAGACCCGCCATCGCTCTAGATGATGTCGTTACCGCCTGATCAACTTTCCTGATGTTGGAGACGGCGGACGCAGTGCCCGCCGCAGTCTTGTCTCTCGCTACAATTCCGACTTCAATTTCATCGCTCATTTGCCGCTCCGCTGTTTTCGAATGTCGGAATCTAGCTCCCGCTTCGCATCTTGCCAGTGATACTCAGCCCGGAGACGAGCGCTCATTTCTTGGATGAGATCCGCCGGCGCTTGGAGGATGTCTTGCCATGACCAGTGGTACTCCCTCATGATTGCCAACAGTATCCCGTAGCGGGTCGGCGTGGCTTCGCTGACATCCTGCATGTAATTCAGTTCGTAGCCACGCCAGATGCGTTTCCCTCGTCTTCGCTCAGGTAGGTCAGCTTGTCAGCCGCCGCCGCAATCTTGCGCGCCAACGCAAACGGCAGCGCACGCAGATTGTCGGGAGTCGGCTCGCGTCCGTCGAATCCGGGACCGTCCCAACTAACGAGCGCTTTTTCAGTGGTGACAAGACCGGACTTCTTATCCCATCGCGGATCTTCCGACAGCGCCAACACCTCGCCATACGTCAACTTGCGCACGGTGACGGTGTTGCCGCCGCCCAGGTCAATCGTCTCTGTCTGTGTTGCGAAATATCCCATGTGGGTTGTAACCTCAGTTACGGCAACGTCGCTACGCCATTCGTGACGGCGATAGAGAAGAACAACGCATCGGCAGACGAATAGACCGCGTGCCCGTCCAGGCGCACCGTCGTGTTTCCGTTGCTATTTTCGTAGCCGCCAACCACGTCGTACTTGCCAGCCCACTTGATGACCATCGTTTTGGGTGACGTGCCCGGGCAGGTCAACTGAAACAGGCGCACGGTGCCCGCCTTGCTGATTGCCCGCTCAGCCTGCACGACCGATACCGTATCATCCTGCAATTCGACTGTGAGACTGAACGTAATCGCCGGTTTCGTCCACTTGTAGGTCGTGTGGTACAACTGCCCATCGCCAATCGGGACGGGTACTAGACCGGTCGTCACCTTGATCGATGCACCCATAAGCACGCCCAGGCGCTGCGTGGTACCCACCGTGCCGCCTGTCGCATCGATATACAGCAACGTCTTGGGCAGCTTCGCCTCTTCCACCGATACGATGGTTGACAGCGATGTTGGCGTGGTTGGCGACACCTGCCGGCCAAACCAGTTGGCTGACATTTTCCACGCCTGTCCCGCCTGCGCTTCAAGCGTGAACTCTTCCACGAGAGAACCTTCCATCTCCAACGAGTCATTGTCTGCCGCGTTGTTGAAGGTCTCGATCGTGTAGCTCTTTGGCGTCGGCACGGAGTTGTCAACCGGGTATGCGTAGGTGCGCAGGTACCCGGGCCCGGCTCCGGGCGTTGCTGTCAGAATGCCAGCTTCCAGGATGTGCGGCAACTGTTCGTAGGTCAACTCCGTAGCAGGCATGGCCAGCTTGCCCAGGTACGACGCATCGTAAGCCCGCTCCGCCTGCACAAGTAGCCCGATTTGCTCTTCAACAATGACCCGTTCCGATGCATCCTCCAGCATGGCAAAAACACCACGCCAGATGGTCGATGCCGCCACAGCCGTCCCAAACACGGTTTCGCGTCCGAGTTGGATCTTGTTCATGCTGAATGGACCGTAGACGTTAGCCATTCGCTACCTCCCCCTTCGGCGGCGCCTGGTAGAGCGTCACACCGCTAACTTTCCGCTGTTCGTCGATAAGTGCTTTGAACTGTTTCGCCTCTTCGGGCGATAGGTCACGCGCCGGCACGCCGTGAATGTACGTGCCATCTCCAACGTAAATGAGTGCTACAGGTTCACCTTGCATGGCACCTCGAATCTAACCGCATAATGCACGTCGTTGCCGTACTGGATACCGCCCGCCCGATAGGTGATTTGCCCGTTGATGTCAAGGTCGGTCGCCGCGGCTAGCTTGGTGTACATCCTGTCCGGCCATACCTTCGCTTCATCGACCGCTTGCGGCAACACCTGCCGAGCGCTATGAATTTCCACGACGATAACGTGGAACGCCCGCCCGCCCGCCGCGCTCAGTTCGTACGCGCCCCTGTTGGCGATGACGATTGCACACGGGAATTCTTGCATCGAATCGGGCGGGTCGGAGTAGACTCTCGCCAACCCGGTCAACCCAGCGACGTGCACGCGAATCTTATCTATCGTCGCATCGAGGCTCATATCACCGTCCAGCGGAATCCTTGTAGCAGGAATTGCACCTGCTTCGGAATCCCCTCAGAGTAGACGAGTTGACCGAGGTCGACATTCGCCGTTGCGTCCGCCAAGCCCGCTTGGTAGCGCTTGAATGTCCATGCCGACAGCATGACGCACGCCTCCTTGATGGTTGGCGGCACGGCGGTCGCCATTCCCCACCTGCCGGCGACCGCTATTTCGCCGTCGATGGCGAATGACCATACAGCGCCCGACAGCAGATGGATCTGGTTTGCATATTCTGCGTTGCGCGGCCAAAGTCGGTACTGCGCTGCCGTCAGCGCAACGCCAAGCCCGTTGGATACGCTCGTCAAGCTGGCCAGTGGCGCATCGAGGCGCAACACGCTACTACGTACATCGTCGTCACCGTAGTAGCGTGTTGCGTCTGCCGCCGGCGCAAAACCATTCTCCGGCAACTTGCAGAAGCGGTCGATCCACCTGGACATGGCCGTAATAATCGACGCCAAGGCGGTGTCATATTCGGTGCCAGCAATGTCGAGCCGGCCGGCAAGTTTCAGATCGGCCGTCGTGCAGTAATCGGTCACTTATCCGCCTCTGGGGTGCGAACCATCTTGTCCCTGGCCGGAGCGGTGATTGCCTTGACAACCTCGAAGCATTCGGGCGCATCGACCAAAAGATAGGCCGCCTGCGCATCGTCTGCGTCGAAGACGGTCCCGGCGTCGTAGGCCAGATTCAACGGCCCGTTGGCATACCTCAGCAAGCAGCGCAGCTTGATCACTTGACGACTCCTATCGCCGTGACCGTGACCGGATTCGTAACCGACACGTCAGCATACAGGCACGTCCATCGACCGAACAGTAAGAACTGATTTAGCGCCGTGGCGTCTGCGACGTTGGCCGAAACTGCCGCTACACCGTCCGCGAAGTTCAGGTTGTTATTGCTGAAATTAAGCGTAAGCGTGACCGTATTGACATCGGTCTGGTCAATGACCGTCATCAGGTCGATAGCGGAATAGTCTGGCACCTCGAAGCAACTGGAACGAGTATCAGCCGTCAATACCTTTGCGTCGAAAAAAACCGGGAATTCAGGCGCTGGATTCTTGACCGTGACGGCCACCGGCGTCGGCGCTGCCAACGGAGCGGCTTGACTCGCCGGCGTCCCAAACGAAAACAGGAGCAACGCCAGCAGCGTCACCCCCACGATTACCGCCCATGCGATTTGCCGTCTCATTTATCCTCCTGGATTGCTACCTTGTCCCACTTGCGGCGAAGGCAAAAGTCATCAGTCTTCAGCAGTTTTGCTACTTGGCGAACACCTTCAAGGCTGAATATTTTCAGGCGCCCCCACACCTTGCCTTGCTCCTGCTTCACAAGGATGTTTCCGTCAAAT
Organism: Hyphomicrobiales bacterium; assembly: GCA_016710435.1. Classification (NCBI taxonomy): domain Bacteria; kingdom Pseudomonadati; phylum Pseudomonadota; class Alphaproteobacteria; order Hyphomicrobiales; species Hyphomicrobiales bacterium. The sequence goes on from JADJVV010000019.1 coordinate 10,416, forward strand.
CCTATGCGCTTTAGGGCATCCCGATACCAAAGCAAACCGTGGTAATTGCCAGTAACTCCGAAACTCCAAAGGCCCCGTCCGCTTCTCATCACGTGCCCGTCGCCATCCGCCCATCCACGCAGAAAAGCAGGTAGCAGTGTTGGTTCTACCTCTGGTGCTACGTAGTCATAGGTCTTGTTGAGCGTTATCCCCCACGGCCCAAGTGATTCCAGAAGCGTTTGATGGTAAACGGTGACGCGATACATCGTATAAGTTTTGTCCTTATACTTGGTTGGTTGCGGCTTGATAAACTCACGATCTAGACCTATCGCATCACAAAACGCCCGCAGATGATCTATGTCTTTCTCGCCAAGCGTCAAAGCCAAAACCCGCGAATTTCCGCCGTCATCCATCACGCTTCCATCCGCCATCAAGAAACCAGCCCAGTAAGCAACGCCATCGGTGCGACCATTGAAGTAGTCGGCGTTCCACGGCTTTAAGCTCAAAGGCTTTGGCCCCCCCACTCTGGTAGATTTTATACCGGCGCTTCTGAGCATCGGAGCAATAGACTGGCGATACGGAATGTTGTACTTCTGTTGCAACTCTTCATACGACATACCGGCAACGAAATCGGCAACGATGGCGGCGCGATCATACTTCAACTCAGACGGGAAACCGCGCAACTCTACGCCTCTCGACTTCAGGACATCGAATAAGGCTCGGTTCGATATCTTGAATTCATCGTATATTCGTCTGGTTCGCCATCCATCTAGGTATGCTTGCACAATTTCATCTTCCCTGCCACGCCACGGTCTGTTCCATCTTGGCATACTGGTATAATCTCCTTGCGTTAATTATACCAGTATATTGCCTACTCCGCAACTAACCTATAAGGATGTTCCTTACGCCAGCCGTATGGGAATTGGTGCTGCGTCCCGTGCGCTGCGACGGCCATACGCAGAGAGGTCACCATGATGTACTGGCGCTTCTGAATCAGCTTGTCAACCTCGATGATGAGTTGCCGACGGAAACCGGCATACCAGAGGTTGCGATTGACAATGCTGATTTGACCCAGCGTGTTGTTCCCCGCCGTGGTCGAAACCTTACCGTCCGCCTCGGTCTTAGATGCCGACGCACTGACGATAATCGGGATACCCCGATAGGCCGCCAACTGCCCGGTCAGGATCACGGCGCCCGGCCCGAACTTGTCAACCGTCATGACGTTTGTCAATCCAAGCAAGCCACTCAGGTACGTGCCTGCTCCGACAATCATCGCCGTCTGGTTCGGATCGATGGCGTATTTGCCCATCAGGTTCAGCGCGGCCGAAATGTCAGCGTCCGCTAGTGCATCACCGCCGGCGTCCTTGCCCATCGCCGTGTTGTCAACAAGCCACTGATGACGAATGCCATCCTGGCCGGCGCTTAGGTAGTACATGTCCGCATCCGGGTCAGCATCGTCTAGGTTGATGTTGCCGGTCCCGGCGTCAGTCGCATCGGCATTCAGCGCAAAGGCATCGATAGCCTCAGCGCCGCTCTGGGCCAGGCGTGCCCGCACCGTGGGCGCCATCGCAACGGCGCTATCTTCATCCAGCGTGTAGCTCCAGTTCTGTTCCGTCACCAGTTCGGTGGCCGTCAAAACCGATTTCGCCGTGGTCAGGTCGCTCGCCGTGGTTGCCGTATTCTCCGTCCCCTTGCGCCAGGTCGGTTGACCCAACCCGAGCGGCACGTCGAACGGATTCGTCGGCATGTCGATGCGGGTCAGGTTGGCGGCGACGCGAGACGCCAAAAAGATATCATCCCAAAGCTGATTCGCCATGCCGGTCGGTACCAGCTCATCGCCCGTGCCCGCCCCGGTCGATGTCATCGCCTTGACAGCGTTCACCAGGTCGTTGGATGGTTCCACGGCACCGGACCCGCCCATCTGCGGTGACCAGTTGCGAATCTGCCCCTCCATGATCGCTTTCGCAATGAGCAGGTCGACCGGTCGGTAGACAAGCCCGCCGTCACGGTGCGTTCCGCCAGACTCGAACGACTTGATAAAGCGCGAGTAGCGGTTGCCCACCACTTGCCCCGATGCCCCGATGGCGGCGCCAGGTTGCCGATAGACCGGCTGCGATTCCATCGCCTTCTGAACCTGCGCAGCGGCGAGCGCTTCAATCTGCGCACCGAACGCCTTTTCCACATCCGCCCACTGTAGGTCGGATTTCGACCCCGCCGATTTGACTGCGTTCGTCAGTTCGGCCATCTGCTGCAAAACAGAATCGAGATTGTTCATGCGTTGATCGCCTCCAGTGACGACCGGATAGAGTTCAGAAAATCAGATAGGATTGCAGTAAGTCTCAGTTCAAGCATAGCGAGCGCATCCTCTTCGGTCGGCTCGCCATCGGTTGGTTCATCTTCCGGCTCTGGTTCAGGAGTATCGGCAGGCGCATCCTCATCGGGCGGTTCGGTCTCATCAACAGGCGGCATGTCGTCTTCGGGCATGTCGTCTTCAAGAGGCAACGCTTTAACGGCCAGCCTCAGCGCATCCTGATTTGCCGGGATCGGGACGATTGAAACTTCCAGCAGTTCACTGGTCAGAATGTCGTTTCCCCCGAAAGCGTTTTTCTGCATCGTGACGGGTCGAAACCCGATGGACGCAGCGCGCAAAAGCCCCTGCTCCCACAGCGCCTTGACGATGTGCATCGGGTCATTCTGAGAAGCAGGCTCGCGCAGTTCCGGCAGAATGCGCAAACCTCCCTCATCCGCCGTGATATCGCCCGCCTTGCCGATAATGCACCACGGCTCGCTGTAGTTGTGCCCGAAGATCAGCACCGGATTCTTGCGGTAGTTCGTGCAATCGATACCGAGCGGCATAACCCGGTCGGCATCGCGGTCGACGGCAGGCGTAGACGCCATGATCCATCCATCGGCCATCGGTGCCAGGTCAAACGCCTTGTGATTTATCGGCATGCTATTCACTCTCCATCCATCCCCGCAAGCCACATATGCACGTGGTAGCGGATGCCTCTGCGATGACGGACATCTTCAGGTCAACATGCTCAGAGAAGCGAAGCGGCATGTCGAACGTGCGCTCAAACGCGCCGTTGCGCAGCGCTATTTCAAAGTGCGGTATGAAAAATCCACCCGTAGCGATACCGTCCGCATCGCTTGTAGAGCGCAGGGTGAATCTGACTCCCTTATCGGCGCCCGCATTCAACCCAGACACCGCAACGCTTGTGATGTACACGACCTTGCCGGTTGGCACTGTCCAGATTGCGTCACGGTCCTTTGTGTATCCGGGCGCGATTGACGCGTAGACGGGCGTATCGCTCAGGTGCCGCAGGCTGATTGTCCCTACCGCTTTACCGCCGATTCCAGCCGACCCCAGCCTGAACGACTGCACGCGGAAGATGTCAGTCCCTACGGTTGGCACAACGGTCGTGCCATTTAGGGCGATCGTTTCGGACATCTGTTCGTGGATATGGTTCAGGTAGTCGATAACGACAGTCAGCGCACCGGAGCCGGCCGACTTGTCCTGCGTATTGTCAGTAGACACAACCTCCATCCCCATGCCAGCGGTAGGGAATACGTATGGCCCGCCGACAGTCCACACGTCCGATTCGGCTGTAGTGCCAGCGGCGGTGAACCCGTTCAGCGACCACGCCTTGTGCCCTACGATGTTGCCCTCCGCTATCGAGTGCAGGTACGGAGTAGCCAACACTCTCGGGTGACTGTGGACGGACCCGCCGGCCAGGTATGATTTCTGAAGGTCTTCTAGCGTGTAGCTCATGCCACTCTCCTGCCGCCAACAAAAAAAAGACGCCGTTACTGCCCGGATGGACAGTTTCGGCGTCAAGCGCTCTGGGTATTTGGTTGGTTTTAGTCTAGCACATGTGCGCTACGAATTCAAGAGGCAACGCTTATCTTGGCGACGTAGGCCGTCACATCCCGCCTGAACCTGGCAATGATATCGCTGCGCAGCGCCTGAATGGCGTCCATGTCTGTCCGCCAGTTGCCGCGATGGATAAGCGCCTGGTGCGCCGATGATTGCACGTACCTGGCATATGGCGTGTTCGTCCCCGCCTTGCCATGCAACCCGTTTCCCAGGCTGCTGATGCGCCATGTCCACGATTGACCTAGTTTTCCGCGGCGCGTGTAGGGCACCTTGATAATCCCCTGCTTCAATGCCCAAAAGAAGTAGCGGCGCTGCTTCGCCGTGCGCAGCATGTTCGGGTACGGTCGCTGTGGCGGACCGGGGTACTCTTCCATGTAATCGACGATAGACATCAGGCTATGCTCCATCGGCAAGCGCATAGCCTTCTCCGCCCAGTTCGACCCGAGTCGCTTGACCACATCATCTATGCCGGTGATCGTGATGGATATCTCTGGCATTACTGGACTCTCGCAATCGCGGGACGTAGACGGCACCTGCAGCGAACGTGCGCCGGTGGGATGGCGAATTCCCTTCCCGCCTTGCGCTGTAACTCCGGTGACAGTTGATCGTAGAATCGCTCGTCGGTCGATATGATGAGCTTGTCCAACTGGTTGCAAATAGGACATACCTTACTGTCCGTTACTGTCGCCCACGCCATCTCGGTCAAGCCTGCCCCGCGGTACCCTTCCAGACTCCCATTAGCCGCCGCCGATGTCGTCTCGGTTTCGGCGATTACTTGCGCCCGATTGCGGTCAAACATGCGCTCCAAGTCCCTGGTCAGCGCCGATAACGGCTCGCCGTTTTCGTACCAGCGCGCAACGTTCTGCTGTACGAAAGATGCGGTCGATTTGTTCACTTCCATGAATAAATCGGTCGTGTGCCGCGCCGCCCACTCCCTGGCCCGCACGTTGACAAGGCCCCAATCGAACCCGATCCCCGCATTGCCCAACTGGTCAAAGGCGATGTTGACCCCGATATCCACCGCTTCCATAACGGCCCGCGACAACGCATCGTTCACGGCCGGACTGATGAGACGCCGATTGATGTACGCCTGCAACTCGTACAGTTCCATGTCCTCTGCGTTGTCCGGCAGAATGTTACGCCACTGCTCGCGAAAAGCCCGGGTAATAGCGGCGGTAGAGCGCTCTTCGAGGATGCGGTATATCTCCTCTTCCGCATCGTCATCGCCGGGTATCATGCGCAGCGTCAACGCCTTGATTGTCACCCACGCGTCACGGGTAACTTCCCCATCCAGCGCCGATATCGCCTTGCGCACTAGCGAAAAATCGCGCACGGTCAGACGGCGCTGCGTAAAAAAACCCTTGTCCGCGCTACCCCCATCGGGCAACGCCGGCTGCGCTGGGGCGTCCACCTGTATGGCGAGCGGGTCGAATGCCGCCCGGCCAAACGGCAACTCGCCGCCAGGGACCGGCCCGATGCCAAGACCTAACTGCTCATCGAGTTGGTTGAACGGTGCGCCCATCGCCCACAGGCTTTGCGCCATTGTGACCGCTCCAGACTTGTCATCTTGCAAAGCGCCGATGCCGGTCAAGTCGGTTTCGATGCGCTGGCCAGGCTTGAGCATCGGTCTGCGCACGGTGAAGAAGTGCGTCAAAACCATGTCACGATGGGTAATGAGCGGGCGCAACGTCAACTTCCAAAACACCTTCTCCGCTTGCCCGAAGTTCTCGTAGGTGTCGCGCCCATACCCCATGATCTCGTCGGGCACACCAAACACCGCCGCTACCTCATCGCGCGACATCTCACGCTGTTGAATCCATTCGATGTCCTTGGGCGCCCACGAGAATGTCTTGATATCGGTCGTGCCCGACTCCAACACGATCGGCTTGCCGGCGTTGCCGCTTCCGCCGAACTTGTACATCATCTCCGCCTGAATGGCGTCGCGTTCCGTCTTGGTAAGTCCCTGCTGAGCAATAACAGCATAATCTGGGCGCGCCCCGTTGCGCAGGAACGCTTTTGACCATGACTGAGCGAACATGTCAATGATGATTGAATTGCGCACGGCCGAGATGGGCGCAAGTCCCCGCCACGGATTGAGAGGATTGTAGAACTTGTCGTGAATCATGCCGATTGGATCCGGGTACATCGTCTCGGTCTGCACCCCGTCCGGTATGACGACGTAGCCGGCCACGGCTGGAAAGTTGCGCCGCTCTATCGATACGTCCGGTTGGACCAACACGAGGTCGGCGCGGCGCGGCCATAGTTCCACCGGTCGCCCGCGTGAATCGTCCACGATCTGAAGGAACGCTTCGCCCGACAGCATCATGGACGATACGTAATTTTCCCACAGCGCGGCGGCGGGCATTGCATCGTTGCCGGATGAAAGGAGCGTTGTCAATTCGTGACCGGGTACCGCTACCCCATCGGCGTCAACCACCTCGATGCGGACAGATGACACATTATCTGCGATCTTGGACACGGCTTTGCGCACCCACGAATACACCTCGTAGACTTTTGCATAGTCAGCGAAGTTGTCTTGCACCGGCTCCGCCCAGGTTCCGCCCGAAGACGACATGACGTGCGTCCGGTCGCGCAGGTCTGGTCTATGGTCGGTAATCGCTTTCACCTTCGGCGATGTCATGGCCCGGTGCTGTGTGCGTACTGCGTCAAGTAGTCCCATCATCGCCTCGCCCCGCCTTGAATCCAGCCACAAACGCTGCTGCTACCCAGAGTATCGCCCGCCAGATTGCGCCCAAAATCCACCCCGCTACGAAAAACGGAAGTGACAGTAGCCACAGGATCACGGTCCCGATGACCGAGCCGAGTCGCATCCCCTGTCTCTCTGCCTTGATACTGTCAAGCAATTTCGACTCCTAAAAACAAAATGACGCCGATGCACCAAGTCAATGGCGTATGGCGTCAAGCGCTCTCCGGTATGCGGTTGGATCCCGCCCGCGCACGTTGCATCGATTCGCCGTCGGCGAGCCCATGGTTGGGGCGGGGCGGTTTTTCATGTCCCCATCTTACCACAATCTACCCATGTTTGTTGCGGTCAATTTTGCGGTCCGTGATGCGCTGCCCTGTGCGCAGGTCGTACGGTCAAGCGCCCGTGCTTCAATACCTCAAGGCGACCGGACGCGACGAATAGCCTCCCCTGCAATTCGCCTGCCCCGTTGCGCAGCTCGACCGGCGCCGCAATCTCTGGAGTATCGTTTGTGTCCGTCATGGTGTGCGAACCCGCATGAAAACATACGACTCTAGCGCGTTGCACGAATGGTCATTGCCATCTGCTGGGAAGTCATCTACGGTGTGTTTGCCCTCTGGATACTTGTACCCCGACGTGATCTCATCCAGCAGGGCGCGACATCGGCGGTGAATGCGAATCGTCCGGTATCCCTGCCCGTCGCACAGAAGCGACCGGGTATGCTTGATCGCCGCCACACGCTTGGACCGCTCGCCTTGCACCATGTTCTTGGCCGCCAACCAGTTGCGCGCGGGGATGTCGGCGCGGCGCAACCGCTCACGCAGGGCCGGCGCTTCGTGGCTGACAACTGCCAGTTCCGGTACCGGCCATCCGTTGGCATCGCAGCGTTCTTTGATGTCGATCACCGTGCGCTCTTCCATGACCTTGTACTGATACAGTTCGTCGAACACAAGGATGTGATCCGGGTAGCGCTGGATAAAAAGCGTAGCGCGCGGGTCAGGCGAATACCCATCGTCGATTGCCAGTTCAATCGGAATCTCTGGGTTCGGCTCCTCATCGGTGATATTGTCGGCAGAGAAGGTTTCATAAACGAGACCCTCTACCGCTGCGAACCAGTTGCCAAGTTTCCACGCCTCACGCAATGCTGTCGGCAACGTATCGAGCATGGCCCAGTACGATTTGTCCAAATGCGGGTTGTCATCTGGCAGCGCCGGCACAAAGGCGAATTGCCCTTTCGCTGATTCCAACTCGGGCGGTAACTGGCGGCTAATCCAGTAGTCCCTTACCCAGTTTGCGGCCGGGTTTGACGCACCGACAAAGAAGACGTCTTCAATCCCTGGCCAGCGCAGCGACCCGCGCAGGAGGTCGAATGTCCGTTGACTGTTCTTCGCCAATTCGTCGATACACATCCCGGCAAACTCAGATGACATGTACTTGCTTGCATCGTCCAGATTGCGGAAGGCGATTACGCCCCCTCCCCATTTCTGGTCAAGCCTGAACTCGTTGCGACTCACATGGTACGCGCCTAGCCATGCCGGATATTCCGTCTGCGCCTTACTGATGTGGCGTTCCCACAGCGCCGGGTAATCCTCAGAACCGATCATGACCCTTACCCCGCTGTGCCCTTGCGCTGCCCACATGAGCAGGCGGCGAACGGCGTACCAACGCAGGAAGTAAGACTTGCCCGGCCCGCGTGACCCGCCAAACAGGGTGTAGCGATGCGTATCTGCCGCCTCGGTCGCCTGCCATTGTTTCGGCTCGAAGTGGCACAGATCGGAGAAGCGGATATCGGTCATTTGTCGATAACGACACGAGCGATGATGTCAATCGCTTCGCCGTCTTTGCCGGTAACCTCAGTTACGGTTGGTACTTTGCCGTAGACGTATTCCACGAACAGTTGCTGCTTGCGAGGGTCACTCGACCCTGCCCAGGAGCGCATAATCAACTCGATGCGCGTCACCTTGCGCCCTTCAATGATGACCGGCTTGCCGTCTTTGTCGGTCACAACCTCGGCGGCGATT